>NZ_SZXC01000054.1:0-3252 GCF_005281055.1 Citrobacter sp. wls711
GGATCGCGTTGCTGCTCTTTGTTCTTGGTAGAGCTGGGTGCCTCAATGATGGTGGCATCCACCAAAGTGCCTTGGGTCATCATGACGCCTGCTTCGGCCAGCCAGCGATTGATGGTCTTGAACAATTGACGGGCCAGTTGATGCTGCTCGAGCAGGTGGCGGAAATTCATGATGGTGGTGCGGTCCGGCAAGGCGCTATCCAGGGATAACCGGGCAAACAGGCGCATGGAGGCGATTTCGTACAGAGCATCTTCCATGGCACCGTCGCTCAGGTTGTACCAATGCTGCATGCAGTGAATACGCAGCATGGTCTCCAGCGGATAGGGCCGTCGGCCATTGCCCGCCTTGGGATAAAACGGCTCGATGACAGCGGTCATATTCTGCCATGGCAGAATCTGCTCCATGCGGGAGAGGAAAATCTCTTTTCGGGTCTGACGGCGCTTAGTGCTGAATTCACTATCGGCGAAGGTGAGTTGATGGCTCATGATGTCCCTCTGGGATGCGCTCCGGATGAATATGATGATCTCATATCAGGAACTTGTTCGCACCTTCCCTAACGTGGGAGTTGTGTCGGGCTTAAAGCTAATTCACCGTAAGAACAATTTTCCCAACATGCTTGCCGGACTCCATCAATGCATGCGCGCGTGCTGCTTCGCGTAACGGGAATGTGCTGTGAATCATGGGATGGCAACGACCTGCATTGAGAATCGGCCAGATATTTTTAAGCAAGTCATTGGCAATTTCGGCTTTTTCGACCGAAGTTCGTGCTCGCATCGTTGAACCCGTGACAACCGCTCGCTTCAACGCGAGTTCTTGCAGATCCACTTGATCTGCGAAAGCTCCGCCAAGGAAGCCAATGATTACCAGCCGGCCATCCATTCCTAAACTCCTCATATTTCGGGAGAAATAGGATGCACCCATTATATCGAGAATGATATCAACGCCACGGCCATCCGTTTGCTTCAAAATGAAATCAGAAAAATCAGTTGTCCGGTAGTTGACTGGCGTAGCGCCAAGCTCTGCGATCACATCGCATTTATCATCTGATCCAGCCGTCGCATATGCCTCGATACCGATTTCGCGGCATAGCATCAACGCGGTTGTGCCGATACCACTTGTTCCCCCATGAATCAGAACACTCTGACCCTGTGTTGCGCCACCAATCTTGAACAAGTTTGCCCAGACGGTGAACAGAGTCTCAGGAAGTGCCGCCGCTGCTATCATTGACATGCTGTCTGGCACCGGCAGTGTCTGGCTTTCCGGCACGATGCAATACTCACCATAACCACCGCCATTCGTCAGAGCACAGACTCGGTCACCAATCTTTACGCCCGTGACGCCTTCTCCAATTGATGAAACCGTTCCAGCGACCTCAAGACCAGGAATAGGGGTTACGTCGTCAGGCATAGGGTAATGACCCTGGCGTTGAATGACGTCAGGACGATTAACACCTGCGGCCTTGACGCGAACCAAAATTTCCCCAGCCTTTGGCACCGGAATCGTTGTCTGAACGGGCGTTAAAACCTCTGGCCCGCCAGGCTCAGAGATTTCAATGACAGTCATTTTATTCGCAGTATGTAACATGAACGTAAGTCCTTATGATTTTGTTTTTCGTTGAATTTCCCAACTACACTGTGTCTCATCACTAGCCACTTTTCTGTACGTTGCAGCACGTACCCTCTGCGGATTCCGATTTACTTGAACATCCATTCCGGTTTTATTTGAACACCTTGGATCAACGCATCGTTGGCTAAGGAAGTTGCGATTAAGTGGTCCGCAGCTCCCGATATGACGCCCCAAACCGTCCTTTATCGACGTCCTGTGGCTCAATTTTCCAATTTTCAGCCCAAAATCGTCTCTTCGTGGCTGATTTTGGCCCTGTTTCAGGCCAATTTCCTCATTTCAGGTAGATCTCGCCTGTGCCCGTATCAATTGGTCAACTCGAACCAGGTTCGCCAGGGTGAATAACATCGCCAGTTGACTGTCATTTTTAGCCAGCCCCTTGTACCTGGCTTTGACGAAACCAAACTGACATTTTACTATCCGAAATGGATGCTCAACCTTCGCTCGGATACTCGCTTTCAGGTATTCGTAACGGATGGCCAGCTTGTTCTTGCGCGGGTGTTGCTTCAATGCATTCACTTTGCCGGGACGCTTGGCGATAAGCCAGTCTGCGCTGACATCGCTGAGCTCATCGCGCTTTTCGGCCCCCTGATAACCAGCATCGGCTGAGATAAATTCTTCATCGCCATGCAGTAACTTGCCAACCTGATTGAGGTCGTGCTCGTTAGCCGCCGTGGTCACCAGACTGTGGGTCAGGCCACTTTTGGCGTCCACGCCAATGTGCGCTTTCATGCCGAAGTACCACTGGTTACCTTTCTTGGTCTGGTGCATGTCTTCATCACGGCTGTTGTGTTTGTTTTTGGTAGAGCTGGGGGCTTGAATGATGGTGGCATCCACCAAGGTGCCCTGGGTCATTAGAACGCCACACTCTGCTAGCCAGTGATTAACGGTACTGAAGATTTTGCGGGCCAGTTCATGCTGCTCCAGCAAATGCCGGAAATTCATGATGGTAGTGCGGTCTGGAATGGAATGGCTTTATCCAGTGACAGGCGAGCAAATTGGCGCATGGAGGCGATTTCATAGAGGGCATCTTCCATGGCCTCATCGCTCAGGTTGTACCATTGCTGCATGCAGTGAATACGCAGCATGGTTTCCAGCGGATAGGGCCTGCGACCATTACCGGCCTTGGGATACACAGGCTCGATAACGCCAAGTAATTTGTCCCAGGGAAGCAAGTCATCCATTCTGCCAAGGAAAACTTCTTTGCGGGTCTGGCGGCGTTTACTGGAAAACTCACTGTCGGCAAAAGTCAGTTGCTGGCTCATCCGGTTACTCATTCTGGGTTCAGGTTACAACACGATGATCTCACATCTCGGACTTATTCGCACCTTCCCTAATAAAGCTTGGCTATGGCTTGTATACCAAGGCAAGGATTAACAGCTTAACAGGCAGACCCATGCCTACTAACCCAGGGGGAAGCGATGCCCTGATGCGTGAGATATTAAAGATGAAAGGGGTCGATTTTGAGATGGACAACCTATCTCTGCAAAGCCTCTCAGGTGAAAGCACTCAAATACCATCATCCGTTCATTATTCATGGAATCCTAAGCAGTTTAATCGCAAGCTGGTAGTCGGCAATCGAGTACTGGGGACGTCTCAGAAAACGGAATCTATGGTCACTCCCGTTTT
>NZ_SZXC01000024.1:0-103671 GCF_005281055.1 Citrobacter sp. wls711
ATCCGGGTCCAGCCCTTATAGCCCACCACCTCCGGTTCTTTGTCCGGCAGATTTTGATAGTTAGCCTTATAACCTTCCGTTAAATGAACTAAAGATGCTTTCATAAACACCACCGTTCCCCAGGCATCACCTGGAGATTCAGGTCTTATATGGCCGTTCACATACTCGCCACTGGATTTATGCTTGCCTGGCTTATAGAGATAATACGTATCATCATAGTATTGATAATCTATACCCGGACCACCCGGCGCCAGACGCGGGTCGTCAAAAGGGTATGAACTCATATACAAATGGTCCTGCTCCGTGGTAATAAATGCCTGATTATTGACCACCACCACTCTTTTTATTTCTTTTCCTTCAGGTCTGTCACGCATAACACCATCTGAATTCCTCTCCATCGACGGGAAAGAGGCCATATATGTGGCGACCTGCCACGTTTGCCCGTAATCTTTAGATATCAGATAAGCAGTCGGCTCCCAGTTTGGGATGAGTATATATTTATCGGAAGGATGAATATAGGTTCCCGAGAAAAGTCTGAAGGAGGCAAATCTTCCATCAATTAACTCTTTGTGAATATTTTTTTTACCATCGTGATACCAAAGCGCTCCCTCACAATTATAGCCTTTTAACTCCAGATAACGATTATCATCATAACGATAAATAACCTGTGAGGGTGTTTTTTTTGTACAGGCAGCGATGGCGCATAGTGAAACTGCGCCGATTATTATTCTTACCGTAATTCCTGCTTTCATAATTCATCCTTAAACGTTAAGTGGGTCAGGCATATCCCATTGCAGATTGGGAGTCTCGGCATTGTATATTTCATTGTGTCTGGCAGGTTGAACCGTTGTTGAATGACAATATTCATTAACCACACCAAATTGACCTTTGGGTAAAATATCATCCGGCCTGTTCATAAATGGTTTTGTATATAAACCATTTAAAATACCAGCATTATAATAATTAACAGCATCAGAAAAACCATTACGCTTCATACGCCAGTCTCCGCGCAGAAGTAGCTCGGTCCAGAATTCTCCGCAGCGGTGATCAAATGCTCTGCATGTTCCCACCGCCAGATCGAAGGCCATCGCTTTCGCGGGGGCATCTTTCGACATAACAATAGAGGAATGCTGGCTGTAACCAACCCGCTCTGATTGCATCCATTCTTTTTGCAGCTCATCCGGCGTTTTTTCATAAATCAACTGCACGGTCTTATTGTATCCCCCGCCCAGGACAACGCCTTTGGTATAAGGCTTGCCATATTTTTTGGTGAATATCGCGAGTTCTGCGGGCGTTAATTCCTGCCCCGGCTGTAAATAATCAAAACCGGCCCCACTCAGGTTTTTGGTGTCAGTTTCAGTACGCGCAATGACATTCGCCTTTGCAGAAAATGAGATGTCCTGATCGGGTGAACGCGGCGCTATCGAATATTTATACTGACTTCCCGCGCCTTGTAACTGGTGCCTGAAGGTAACAGGGAGCTGCTCGCCGTTAACAACCACATCCGCAAACGTATATTGTCTGGTCGCCCCCGTATCCTGATTAAAGCTATTCTTTTCTAACGCCGGCATTTCAAAAGGCACGCTCAGCGGGCTGCCGCCTATTTCCGGACCATTTTCACAGAAAACCCGCTGGCGCAGATTGCCTATCCCGCTGGCTATGTCTTGGGGGACGCCCCGCCAACCCAAACCCTGTACGTTAAGTAATGAAACCACACTGTCATTGGGGCAAAAATAATTATAGACCTTGCCAAAGTTATTACGCGTATAGAGTTTATTCTGACGCCACTGTGAATTGGTTTTACTCAGGCACAGCGCGCCTTCTAATTCATCGATCTCGGCCTGCGTGTGATATTGCCCCTTGCCGTATCTGGCGTTGGTCGCCATCAACTGGCAGAAATTGCGGAACGTCTGCCGCCGGGCGCGATCCGTTTGATGATGTCCGGGCGTCATACCTTCAGCAGCCGTTTTTTCCAGTGCGTAGGGAGAATGGTTGAGAATCACACAATCGGCGGGATCGGCACCTGTTGCTTTTACCAGCATATTAGCCAGCATGGTGATTATCGTTCCCTGGGAATGCGCAATGATATTAATGGGATCGAATTTTGTTGCCGGTTCTCTTCGAATCATCAGGATTAAATCAGCCAGCCGCTGCGCGGCAAAAAACTGATAAATACGGTGCGGATTATCATAAATAGGGTGCGTAAAATCCCCGGCATTCAGATACAGTGATGCAAATCCTGCCGCACCGTTCGCCAGGCCGCCGGAACCCGGGCCTAACATATCCGGAATAGTGGTTGTCGCATTGGCAAAGGTACCGCCGCCTTTGGCGTACACATCGTCCAGCACGTTGCCGAAATTATCATTCTGATATTTCAACGTGGCTTGGGGAATATGTCCCAGCTTTTCCAGCTTTGCGTGGTCATCTTCCTGATAGGCATTGTAAGGCAGTTTTGCGGCGTCTCCTGATTTTGCCCGCTCATCGCGATAACGCCGCTGGTCTTCTATATACGTCGCATGATCGACGGGTTTATACCCCCAATAAAATGGAATTACCGGGTTGCGTCCGGGCATTTTGACATTCTGCTGCTCGCCATCCCCCATATCCATTTTGTACTGCTGCCATTCATGCGGATACATATCCGTGCGGCCCATACGTTCATTCAGGCCAGCGATAATACCCTGCTCCTGATTCTGATATGCCTCGCCTACATCGTTGACGCCGTGCACAAGGATCACAATGCAGGGCATGGGATACTTAACAGGTACGTCGCAGACAGCCATTTTTCCGCCCGTTGATTTAGGCACGCCCTGTACACCTGTCGCCACCACCCGCGGATTAAAGGGACTGTTACTCATTTGGCAAAATCTCCATTTTCATTTCATCCATTTCAGTCATATCCAATAACGGCGTCATTCCTTCATCATCAGTGACGCCTTCAATGGTTTCGCCTGACGCCTTAGTCAGTTTGAATTTTGTATTTTTCAGAACATCGTCTGGGTTGCCAGAGCCATGTAATTTAATGCGGCGATGAAACTGCTCTTCCTGAAAGACAGGGATTTTATCTTTTACCGATTCCGGTCCGCTCCAGTCGAGAGTGGTGCCTTTCAACTGCACTTTGGCGGGGGAGAATATTTTTACGGAGCCGTCTTCATTTATTCTGATTCCGCCCCCACCGCACAAAAGCTGGATATTCTTCCTGGCGCTGATGGTTACGTTGCCGTTCATACTCTGAATATGAAAATGCTTATCAGAAAGCAGGCCCATTTCGCCACGCTGTGCCTGCACGGAAATATCATCTTTTGCAGCGATGATTTTGATACCGATGGCTCTGCTGAAAAGTGACAGGCCCTGTCCAACGGCCATTGAGAGTTTTTTAAAGACGTTGAAACTGCCGTTATTGGCAGCGTTTAGCGACAAATCTTTGTCTGCTGACAGTGCCATCGTTTGCGGTGTAAGCAGGGCCATACCGTGATCGGCATAGGCCACCAGCCCCGAGCGGGTGAGCTGTTCAAGCGCGGCGTTAAGCTGCTGCTGCGGCCCCATTTCGACATTTAACGCCTGTGCCGTCAGCGCACTTTGTTGCAGAGACGTTGCCAGCGTCAGCGCATCCTGAAGCTGCTGAACCACGGCGTTCATGTCGAGCTGCTTACCCAGGGCTTTTGGCTGCGCCTCTGTCGTGAGCAATATCCCCTTTGCTGCCCTCAGCACTGCCCGGTCATCCGTGCGCAGTTCCGCACCTTCGCCGCGCGGTTTACCGCCAGCATCGACAAGATGGCCCATATTAAGCTGTGTCTTGACGTACTCAGTACTTAGCTTGACGTGTTCCTGTCCGCGCTTATCCTCCATCCGCAGCTTGTTGAGTCCCGCAGTGCGGATGACGTTGCGGGTATTATTGCGGCTGGTGACGAGGTCAGGCTTGGGGGCATGATGCAGCGCATGCGCAATAAAAGGTCTTTCCGGATCGCCACCTTCAAACGCAATGGCGACCTCTGTCCCCTGGACAAGGGGGAAGTGATGACCATAAGTATCACCGGCATAAATCCGCGCCAGACGAACGGGCATACTTTCATAGCCTTTCACCTGGAGGTCCAGATCAAACTCAAACTTAACCCAATAGCGGCCCTGTGCATCGATATGCGCGTATTTGTCATTATCTATTGATGATGAAACGATCGCGGGAACCGTACCTGCTATACGTGGTCGGGGTAACGGCTGCGGTCGAAAGCAAACGCGCTCACGGTAAGGAATACCACTCAGTTGGGATTGAAGGGCTGCATCACGCCTGCCCGTGACCCGCATTGCAGTGACTACAAATCCAGGTGTGAATGCGTCCGGAACCGTCCCGTCAATATTAAGCACCATACCAGGCGTGATCAACGGACTGGTGGTCTCACCGCTTAATACCGACTGGTGATTTAGAATAATTTCGTGATGCAATCTGGCATAAAACCCGCTTGATTCACCCGGCTGCACATGACCAAATTCGGATCCCGGTTGATGATGGTTATCCGCGTAGCGATAATCCATGCCATACGTCGTCGATGTTTGTTCAGCCCCATTGGCATCAGCATGAAGTATTAGCGAGTTGGCAAGCCGGTAGTCAAAGTTCTTTGCTTTAACACCTGCGGAAACAACGTTGTGCGTTGATACCAGCTTATCGATCGAATAATCATTTGATGTCAGCCCGGCATGGGATGAGTGCATAATCTTTTGCTCAAAGATGTATTGGCATTGTGAATCACTGAAGATAAGCACCATAATGTGCGGAACATCATGATGATTTGCGATCCTGAACCAGATCCCGACTTCTGAGAGGATGCGGCTAATAAACGCTAAATCTGACTCCTCCCACTGCACGATCATTTCCCGGTTGGGATAGATACAAACAAGCGTATCAAAGTCGATTTCATAATCGGCAAAAGCATGTTCGTTGAGGATCTGCGTGACCAGTTTCGGAACGTTTGTGTTGAGATAAATAGCCGATCGCTTACGTCGTGAGAGTAATGCAAGCTTATGTTCCAGCTTGATTTCGTACAGTGATTCATCTGCGGAGGTGCTAATTAGCGAAAATGACGTCACTATTCCTTCTATTTGCCGTTCATATAGCCACATCTCAGAACCTTGAATATATTTATTCCAGTTATGGTTAGGTGCTCTGATTTGTAGCGATCCTTCAATATTTAGAATTGAGTCAGGAGAGATTTTTTTTAGTTTTGATGTGAATGTGATTTTATAACTATATGGTTTACTTAAATTTTCATAGCCTTCAATTGTTTCAACATCCAGCACGCCTAACGTACCCTCACCCCTCACGGAGAATAAATACTTATTTATACTCTCCTCTGAAACTATATCTTCCAGATTATAGAATCCTGAACCTTTTTTCATTATCGCATCCCTTACCAAAAGAAAGTAATACATAAGAAATAAAGTCCAGTCAGCATATCAACAATAATAAAAAAGGGGTATTTTTTACTGAAAACAAATCTGGAAAGTGAGTTAATTATCATTAGTCAAACATGTAATATAACCCTGACATATAAATAAACGGTTAACTGGTGTGATTTTATATTCAATAGCATCGTTTTTTTCATGGTAATGCAACAATCCAGCAGACAAATCCAAATGATTCCAAAAACCGAGAAGCAACTAAAAAAACAAAGCATTAAGCCAATGATTTACAATAATATTTATAAAAAAATTCTGTTTATTTATTATTTTATTGAATAAATCACATCCTCCCATAAAAAAACACAATAAAATATAACTATTCCCTATTCTTTGCGAAGGGAGAGCTAACTGGATTGTGCCCATGTCTCCCATGGGAAAGCTGTTGATTTTCTCCCTCTCCCCCTGAGAGAGGGCCACTGAGAGGTCATCTTATCAGCCACAGGAGAATCGATGAAACGCTCCGCAATAAATGAGATTCTGGGTCACACGCGCCAGTTTTTTTCCTTGCACGACGTGCATCTCCCACCCTTCGCCAGCTTCCCACCCACCCAATGGCGCAAACTCGACGCCGGAGCCTGGAGTGAAGTCTTTGACCTCAAACTCGGCTGGGACGTCACCGCATTCGGCGGTGATAACTTTGCCGCCCTGGGCTTAACGCTGTTTACCCTGCGTAATGGTTCACCAAAAGGCATGCCCTATGAGAAATGCTACGCCGAAAAAATCATGCACGTCCGCGATGGCCAGGTGACACCCATGCATTTTCACTGGCGCAAGCGCGAAGACATTATTAATCGCGGCGGCGGTAATTTGATTGTCGAACTGTGGAACGCCGGAGTCAGAGAACAAGCGGAAGACAGCGACGTCAGCGTGGTGATTGACGGCTGCCGGCAAACGCACGCCGCAGGCAGCCAGCTGCGCCTGACGCCAGGGGAAAGCATCTGCCTGACGCCCGGTCTGTATCATAGCTTCTGGTCCGAAGAAGGGTTTGGCGACGTGCTGGTTGGCGAAGTGTCTTCGGTTAACGACGACGATCACGATAACCATTTCCTACAACCCATCGCCCGCTATAACGACATTGAAGAAGACGAACCGGCGCTGCTGGTGTTGTGTAACGAATATCGCCTGTTCCGCTAACCAAGGAGCACATTATGCCGTTGATTTCCCTCGCCGATGGCCTCGCCCATGCCCGCGAGCACCGCTATGCTTTAGGCGCGTTTAACGTTCTGGATTCGCACTTCCTGCGTGCGCTGTTTGCCGCCGCGAAGCAGGAACGATCGCCATTTATTATCAACATTGCCGAAGTGCATTTTAAATATATCTCGCTGGATTCTCTGGTCGAAGCGGTAAAGTTCGAAGCCGCACGCCATGACATTCCGGTGGTGCTTAACCTCGATCACGGCCTGCATTTTCAGTCGGTGGTGCGGGCGCTGCGCTTAGGCTTCAGCTCGGTGATGTTCGATGGATCTACGCTGGAGTACGAGGAGAATATTCGTCAGACCCGCGAGGTGGTGAAGATGTGCCACGCCGTCGGCGTATCGGTGGAAGCGGAGCTGGGGGCCGTCGGCGGCGATGAAGGCGGAGCGCTGTACGGCCATGCCGACGAGTCGCTGTTTACCGACCCGATGCTGGCACGGGATTTCGTCGACAGAACCGGCATTGATGCCTTAGCCGTCGCCATTGGCAATGCCCACGGCAAGTACAAAGGCGACCCCAAACTCGACTTCCCGCGGCTGGACGCTATTCGCCAGCAGGCAGCGATCCCGCTGGTGCTGCACGGCGGTTCCGGCATTAGCGACGACGATTTCCGTCGCGCCATTGAGCTCGGCATCCACAAAATCAACTTCTATACCGGCATGTCGCAAGCGGCGCTGGCGGCGGTGGAGACGCGGATGGCAAATCGCCAGCCGCTGTACGACGAATTTGCTGAGCTGCTGCTGGGTATCGAAGAGGCCATTACCGATACCGTCTCCGAACAGATGCGCATCTTTGGCAGCGCGGGACGGGTCTGATGGAACGCAGAGGTATTATCGCCGCAGGCAACATGCTGGTCGATCATGTGCATCAAATTGTGCAGTGGCCGGAGTGCGGCTGGCTGGCGGAGATCACCCACAGCGAACGCGCTACCGGCGGTGCGCCTCTGAACGTGCTGCTGACGCTGGCGAAAATGCACACCGGGCTACCGCTGCAGGCGGTGGGATTGATCGGTCAGGACAGCGATGGCGACTACATTATGGCGATGCTCGAGCAGTATCACGTGAATCGCCAGCACGTGCAGCGCACCACGTCCGCCCCCACCTCGATGTCGCAGGTGATGACCGACCCGAGCGGCCAGCGCACTTTTTTTCATTCTCCCGGCGCAAACCGGCTGCTGGATCTGCCCGCCTTTGAGCAGCTTGATAGCACGATGAAAATTTTCCATCTCGGCTATCTGCTGCTGCTCGACAGCCTGGACAAGCCGGATGATACCTTTGGCACGCGCAGCGCCCGGCTGCTGGCGCAAATGCGCGACAACGGGTTTGAAACATCGCTGGACCTGGTGTCGCGCAAGGGCGATCCGCGCTATCAGCCGCTGGTAATGCCCGCGCTCCGTCATCTCGATTATCTGGTGATCAACGAGCTGGAAGCCGGCGAGTTCAGCGGGCTGGCGATCCGCCAGCCCAACGGTGAGCTGCATATCCCGCACATCGCCAGCGCCGCGCGTAAGCTGCTGGACGCGGGCGTGCGCCAGCGGGTGGTGATCCACTGCCCGGAAGGCGCCTGGGGCGAAACACCGGATCGGGCCGGGGCGTGGATACCGTCACAGTTACTGGCACAGGAGGAGATCGTCGGCAGCGTCGGCGCGGGTGACGCGTTTTGCGCCGGATTTTTGTATGGCTGCCATGAACACTGGCCGCTGGAAGAGAGTATCCGACTGGCGCACGCCTGCGCGCGAGCCAGTTTGCTGTGCGCCAATGCCATCGACGGCGCGAAAACGCTGGCAGAGTTAAAAGCTGGGATGGCTGATGCCTGATGCGCTGCGCTTATCAGGCCTACGGGGTCGTTATCGCCATTGTAGGCCGGATAAGGCGCTGACGCCGCATCCGGCAACTGCGTAGATCACGCCGCCTTATCGTGATGCTGCACATCGGCGGCAAAAACATAACCCAGCCCACGCAGGGTTTTAATCAACGTCGGCTGATGCGGGTTGGCTTCTATTTTGCGCCGCAGTCGCATGATTAACACGTCGATGGTGCGATCAAACACCTCGACGCTGTCGCTGCGCGTCAGTTCCAGCAGCTGCTCGCGGCTCAGCACCCGCCGGGCATTTTGTGCCAACGCCAGCAGCAGGCTGTATTCGCCCTGCGTCAGGTCGACTTTCAACTGCTGGGGATTACGCAACTGGCAGCCCGCGGTATCCAGATGCCAGCCATTAAAGGAAAGCCCGGTGGTTTGCGCACCCGAGCCTTCAGGCGTGAGCACGCCTACGCGTCTGAGCACCGCCTTCACCCGCGCCACCAGCACCCGCGCATTGAACGGTTTACCGATGTAATCATCAGCGCCCATTTCCAGCCCGACCACCACATCCGACTCACTGCCCATTCCTGTGAGCATCACTACCGGCAGGCCAGGCCTCATCTTTTGCACCTGTTGCAGCACCATCAGGCCGTTGGTGTCGGGCAGCACCATATCCAGTAAAACCAGCGCAATATCCGGCTGAGTCTCAATGCAGCGCAACGCCGCCTGTCCGGTATGACAGGCCGTCACGGCAAAGACGTGTTCGCTCAGCACATCCTCCAGGAGTGCGCAGATTGTTACGTCATCATCCACAACCAGTATCGCCGGCTTCATTGTTTTTCCCCATCTCGCGCCAACTCAAATGAGTGTGAATGATTCTGCACAGAGTGACAGCGATAAGGCACAAGGACGTGCGGGAAACATAGCCCCGGTCACACTGCCGGGCCGTCACACTTGTAGGATTCGTCACGTCAAATATGACGACAGCCTGTTTTTCGTCAGGGTTTTGCGCAAATGATGCCCGTATTATCGGCCAATGCCCCTGCTAAAAACATGGCATAAAAGATGCATAACAAAAACGACAAGCGCGTATGCGCGATTTGATTAACTGGAGCGAGACCGATGAAAAAAGTCGTCACGGTTTGCCCATATTGCGCATCAGGTTGCAAAATCAACCTGGTGGTCGATAACGGCAAAATCGTCCGGGCTGAGGCGGCGCAGGGGAAAACCAACCAGGGTACCCTGTGTCTGAAGGGCTATTATGGCTGGGATTTTATCAACGATACCCAGATCCTAACCCCTCGCCTGAAAACCCCAATGATCCGTCGCCAACGTGGCGGCAAACTGGAATCTGTTTCCTGGGATGAAGCGCTGGATTACGTGGCAACTCGCCTGAGCGCCATCAAAGCGAAGTATGGCCCGGATGCTATTCAGACGACCGGTTCATCTCGCGGAACGGGTAATGAAACCAACTATGTAATGCAAAAATTCGCACGCGCCGTTATTGGTACCAATAACGTTGACTGCTGCGCTCGCGTCTGACACGGCCCTTCGGTTGCAGGTCTGCACCAATCGGTCGGTAACGGCGCAATGAGTAATGCGATTAACGAAATTGATAACACCGATTTAGTGTTTATTTTCGGGTACAACCCGGCGGATTCCCACCCTATCGTGGCGAATCACGTGATTAACGCTAAACGCAACGGGGCGAAAATTATCGTCTGCGATCCGCGCAAAATTGAAACCGCGCGTATTGCCGACATGCACATCGCGTTAAGAAACGGCTCGAATATCGCGCTACTCAACGCCATGGGTCATGTCATCATCGAAGAAAAACTGTACGACCAGGCGTTCGTGGCCTCACGTACGGAAGGCTTCGAAGAGTACAGCAAGATTGTCGAAGGCTATACGCCGGAGTCCGTCGAAGAGATTACTGGCGTGAGCGCACAGGAAATTCGTCAGGCTGCACGTATGTATGCATCGGCAAAAAGCGCGGCTATCCTGTGGGGCATGGGCGTGACCCAGTTCTATCAGGGCGTGGAAACCGTGCGTTCACTGACCAGCCTCGCCATGCTGACCGGCAACCTCGGTAAGCCAAGCGTGGGCGTTAACCCGGTTCGTGGCCAGAACAACGTTCAGGGCGCGTGCGACATGGGGGCGCTGCCGGATACCTATCCGGGCTATCAGTACGTTAAGTTCCCGGAAAACCGCGAGAAGTTTGCTAAAGCCTGGGGCGTAGAAAGCCTGCCTGCCCATACCGGCTATCGCATCAGCGAGCTGCCGCACCGTGCGGCGCATGGCGAAGTGCGCGCGGCGTACATTATGGGTGAAGATCCATTACAGACCGATGCTGAACTGTCCGCAGTGCGCAAAGGTTTTGCGGATCTGGAACTGGTCATCGTGCAGGATATCTTCATGACCAAAACCGCCGCTGCCGCAGACGTTATTTTACCGTCTACGTCATGGGGTGAGCATGAAGGCGTCTACTCTGCGGCTGACCGTGGCTTCCAGCGCTTCTTTAAAGCGGTTGAGCCGAAGTGGGATCTGAAAACGGACTGGCAGATTATCAGTGAAATTGCTACCCGTATGGGCTACCCGATGCACTACAACAACACCCAGGAAATCTGGGATGAGTTGCGCGGCCTGTGCCCGGATTTCTACGGCGCCACCTACGAGAAGATGGGCGAACTGGGCTATATCCAGTGGCCTTGTCGCGACACCTCGGATGCCGATCAGGGCACGTCTTACCTCTTCAAAGAGAAGTTTGACACCCCGAACGGTCTGGCACAGTTCTTTACCTGCGACTGGGTTGCGCCAATCGACAAGCTGACCGACGAGTACCCGATGGTCCTGTCGACGGTGCGCGAAGTCGGCCACTACTCTTGCCGTTCAATGACCGGCAACTGTGCGGCGCTGGCGGCATTAGCGGATGAACCGGGCTACGCCCAGATCAACACCGCCGATGCTGAACGTCTGGGCATTCAGGATGAAGAGCTGGTGTGGGTTAACTCGCGTAAAGGTCGTGTCATCACGCGTGCAGCAGTCAGCGATCGCCCGAACAAAGGCGCGATTTATATGACCTACCAGTGGTGGATTGGGGCCTGTAATGAACTGGTCACCGAGAACCTGAGTCCGATTACCAAAACGCCAGAGTACAAGTACTGTGCCGTCAACGTTGAGCGCATTGCCGATCAGCGTGCTGCCGAGCAGTATGTGATTGATGAGTACACCAAGCTGAAAGCCAGTCTGCGCGAAAGCGCGATGGGCTGATCTGCCGGATGACGCCATGAATGCCTTATCCGGCCTACGACCTGTTTCTACTGTAGGCCTGATAAGATGCGTTGGTATCGCCATCAGGCATTTTCCTTACAACGGTCTCCATTCGGAGGCCGTTTTTTTATGCAAATAATCTCTCTATACTGTTCGTTCCCTACTCTAAATCTAAAAATAAGATGAAACGACTTTTCGCCTTGATGGTGTTATTGACATGTTTTGCCCATGCCGAAGAACCAGGTAGCCAGTTCCTGAAGGCCGCCGAGGCTGGAGACCGACGCGCACAATACTTTCTCGCCGATACCTGGTTTAGTTCAGGCGATTTGAGTAAAGCCGAATACTGGGCGCAAAAGGCTGCCGACAATGGCGATTCGGACGCCTGGGCTCTGTTGGCACAAATTAAAATTACCAATCCAGTCAGTCTGGATTATCCGCAAGCCAAAACGCTGGCTGAAAAAGCGGCCCAGGCGGGCAGTAAGAGCGGCGAAATTACACTGGCACGTATCCTGGTCAATACCCAGGCGGGGCGTACCGATTACCCCAAAGCCATTACGTTGTTACAAAACGCCTCGGAGAATCTGGAGAGTGACTCCGCCGTTGATGCGCAGATGCTGCTCGGCCTGATTTACGCCAACGGCGTAGGCATTCCCGCAGACGATGACAAAGCCACCTGGTATTTCAAACGCAGCTCGGCCATTTCGCGTACCGGGTATTCCGAGTACTGGGCCGGGATGATGTTCTTAAACGGTGAGCAGGGTTTTATTGAAAAGAATAAACAGAAGGCACTGCACTGGTTGAATCTGAGCTGTGCGGAAGGGTTTGATACCGGCTGCGAAGAGTTTGATAAGTTAACGAACGGGTAGTAAAGGTGGATTGCCTGATAAGCATAGCGCCATCCGGCAATCCAGAGCGGGTTGCCGGATGGCGGCGTTGCCTTATCCGGCCTACACGGCGGTCTTATCAAATTTGCCCAGTACTTCGCGCTCATAGGCCAGCGCTTTTTTACGGTCAAATTTGTGTTCCCACTTGGCGATAACCAGTACCGCCAGCGCGTTACCCACCACGTTTAGCGCCGTACGCGCCATGTCGAGGATACGGTCAACACCGGCGATAAACGCCAAACCTTCCAGCGGAATGCCCACGCTACCCAATGTTGCCAGCAGCACCACAAACGACACGCCCGGCACACCCGCGATCCCTTTCGAGGTCACCATCAGCGTCAGCACCAGTACGATTTCCTGCCACAACGACAGGTCAATGCCGTACAGCTGGGCGATAAAAATCGCGGCGATACTCTGGTACAGCGTCGAACCGTCAAGGTTGAACGAATACCCGGTCGGCACCACAAAACTGGTGATTGAGGCCGGTGCGCCATAGGCTTCCATCTTCTCAATAATACGCGGCAGCACGCTCTCAGAGCTGGCGGTAGAGTAGGCCAGAATCAGCTCGTCTTTCAGAATACGAATCAGGATCCAGATGCTCAAACCGCACACGCGCGCCACGATACCGAGCACCACCAGCGCGAAGAACAGGATGGCGAAATGCACCAGCAGCACCAGCTTCGCCAGCGGCCACAGGGAAGCAAAACCGAAGTTCGCCACGGTGACGGCGATCAGCGCAAAGACACCGACCGGCGCATAACGCATCACCATGTGCGTCACTTTAAACATCGTTTCAGAGATGGAACGGAACACGGTCACCAGCGGTTCGCGGTGAGTGGCCGGCAGTGAAGACAGGCCCAGACCAAACAGCACCGAGAAGAAGATAATCGGCAGCATGTCGCCTTTCGCCATCGACGCAACGATGTTGGTCGGCACCAGTGACAAAATCGTACCCATCAGGCCATGCGCGTGGCTCTGCACTTCTGCGGTTGTACTTTGATATTTCGAAATATCCACGGTCGCCAGCTGCGACATATCGACACCGGTACCAGGCTGGAACACATTCGCCAGCGTGATGCCGAGGATAATTGCCACGGTGGTGATCACTTC
The DNA here is from genome assembly GCF_005281055.1 of Citrobacter sp. wls711. NCBI lineage: Bacteria > Pseudomonadati > Pseudomonadota > Gammaproteobacteria > Enterobacterales > Enterobacteriaceae > Citrobacter > Citrobacter sp. wls711. The sequence continues at coordinate 13,713 of NZ_SZXC01000024.1, forward strand.
GAAATAGATAATGGTTTTGGCGCCAATACGACCCAGCTGTTTGGCATCACCGACCCCGGCAATACCGACGATCAACGTGGAGATCACTATCGGCACAACAATCATTTTGATCAGGTGGATAAAGATATCCCCTGCCGGAGACAGCAGGTTAACTACCAGCCATTCGCGGCTGTCACTGTGATAATGCAGGTAACTCCCCAGCAAAATGCCCAGCACCATGGCGATCAAAATCTGCCAGGCCAGGCTGACTTTCAAATTTTTCATAACAACGGACTTCCTCGATGGAGCGCTATTTCACATATAACCTATGGGAATAGTACATACTGAAAGGGTATGAATTGTGTTGCGTTCGTTTATGGAATTATTTAACGCTTATTATCATTATCATTTGCATGGCATTCAGCGCAACCCTTTAAGAACAGGGCCTTTAGCTGATTTTATGCATAAAAACGCGAGTTTATGCGGGTCATCATGAATAACTTTTTGTTATAAAAGAATATTCATTTGATAAAAAATGAAGAATTATGACTGTGCGTTTTTTTCGCTAATTTGTTCAACTGCTGTTTTTTTGCACAGCAAAAACGACGCAAATCACAAAAAAACAAAAATTATTTTTGTCGATTCTGCAGCAATTTCGCCATATTGATTGAGTCAATCAACTGAGCACGATCCACCCTCGGCGAGTTTAAATCGAGAACTTTTTGCCACTGCAAAATAGCCTGTGCATAGTCGGCCTGCATAAACGCATCAGCAGCCAGCAGCATCAGCGCGGTAACTTCTGTCGGGTCCAGCGCCAGCGATTTCTCAATCATCTCACGGGTTTGCGGCGTCATATGCTGCCCGGACTGATAGTACAGCACCGTCGCCAGTGCCGAATAGATCTCAGCGTTTTCACCGCGCAAACGCAGCGCCTGCTCATAGGCCAGTAGCGCATTATGATACGCGTTTTGCCAAAGATAATACTCACCCAGTTGCGCCCATTGCGTGCTGTCTTGCGGGTTGGCACGTATTTTTGACTGCAGCGAAAGCAGCTGTTTTTCCTGCATATTTTCATCAGAAAACGCATGTAACGGGTCAGCCAGTCGCGCCTGCTCCTGCTGGACCGCCTGCCATTTAGGCGACAACAAATACCCTCCCGTGCAGGCAATCACCATCAGCACAGCTATAGCGGCCAGGCGTTTTACCGGCATAGGACGTAACGGTGCACAACATTCAGGCTGACTCATCGTTCATCCTCTTCTACGCGCTGACGCATTCTCACCCGCCAGATAATCACACCCACCAGCAGCAATAACAGGCACGGCAGTGCCCACAACAACAGCGTCTGCTCATTGAGCGGCGGGTTATAGCGAACGAAATCACCGTAACGATCGGTCATCCACGTGGTGATCTCATGTTCACTTTTGCCCTCTGCCACCATGCTATACACCTGATGACGCATACTGACCGCCACCGGCGCATTGGATTCCAGTAAGTTTTGATTCTGGCACTGTGGGCAGCGCAACTGGCTGGCAATCGACAGCGCTTTTTCCTGTTGTTGCGGGTTGTCAAAACGCCAGGTGTCGACAACCTGGGCATGCGTAGCGAAAGTGATGAAAAACAAGACGATCGTTAAGAGTAAAAACTTTCTGCCGGATGGCGCTGCGCTTATCCGGCCTACGGTTTGCGTACCCTGTAGGCCGGATAAGGCGTTTACGCCGCCATCCGGCAACGCTGTGATTAATTTACGCATCGCGCTTTCTCCCCCGCCAGCCGCTGAGCAGCGCGCCGAATACCATCAGCAGCCCTCCGCCCCAAATCCAACGCACACCACTTTGCACGTACAAGCGCATGGCATAGCGCTCCGGTCCGGTTTTTTCGCCGATCACCGCGTACCAGTCGTGCAGCAGGTTCCAACGGATACCCGGCTCCATCATTTGCTGGCGACGCGCGGAATAGAAGCGTCTTTCGGGCTGCAGGCTGCCGATGCGTTTCTCATCCTGCCAGAGCGTAATCAGCGCCTTTTCACTGGTGTAGTTTCCTTTTGCTTCCAGAGAGAGGTGCTCAAAGCGGAAAACATAGCCTGCCAGTTCAACCTGCTGCCCAGGACTCAGATTCAGACTCACTTCCTGGCGGCTCCCGCTGGAGAACACGATGCCTGCAGCAAAAACCAGCACGCCAGCATGTGCCAGCAGCGCCGGAAGCTGGCTTCGCAGCGGCACCTTCCGGCTTCTGATCGTCGCTATCACGATGACCACCAGCATCAGCAGGCCAAACGGCAGCGTTGCACGGTTGAAGTAAGGCGCGCCAACGGAGAGTCGTCCCCAACCAAACAGGCCGTAAATCATCGGATACAGCGTGCCAATCAGCACAATCAGCAGCACCGCGCAAAACAGCAGCAGCGCGACCAGAATCATCATCTCACGCGACCAGCCGCCAAAACGTACCGTGTGACCGACGTCCCGCGCCCGCCAGGCATACAGACCGAGCGATGCCAGGCTTAACACGGTAAACAGCGCAAACAGCGGCGCAGCGCGGACGTTGTCCAACGCAAAGGCATGAACAGAAACCAGTATGCCGGAACGCACAATCAGCGTGCCCAACAGCGATAAAATCAGCGTGACAATCGCCAGCAGCAGCGACCAGTGCGGGAAGCCTCCACGCTGCCGTGAGACATACAGGCTATGCAGTAACGCACTGGCGGAAAGCCAGGGTAATAAGGAAGCGTTTTCTACCGGGTCCCAGAACCACCAGCCGCCCCAGCCCAGTTCACAATAAGCCCACCAGGAGCCAAGAATGATACCCAGCGTCAGGGCGCACCAGCCGGGCAGCGCCCAGCGCCAGCACACCCAGGCAGTCCGTGCGTTAAAGCCGCCGCGCAGCAGCGAAGCCAGCGCCACGCCGGCCGCCACCATCAGCCCACCGTAGCCCAGATACAGCAGCGGTGGATGCAGAATCAGCCCCAGGTGTTGCAGCATCGGGTTCAGGTCGCGCCCTTCAATTGCCGGCGGGAAGATGCGTACGAACGGATCGGACCACACCACCACGAACAGCAGCAATGACGCGGTCATCATTGACAGGACGCTGAGGGTTAACGGAAACAGCGCGTCCGGCTCACGCCTGGAGCGCCAGGCGAACAGTGCGCTCCAGGCAGAAAGAAACAGCACCCACAGTAGCAACGATCCTTCATGCCCCCCCCACACCGCCGCCAGCTTTAATCCCCACGGCAGCAGGCTATAGCTGTGCTGAGCCACGTAAACAACGGAGAAATCACTGGTCAGGAAACAGAACACCAGAATGGCAAAGGCCAGCAACAGCAGCGCAAACTGCGTCCACACGCCCACGCAGGCCAGACGCATAACGCCCTGCCAGCGCTGACGTACGCCCGTCAGCACGGCAAGCGGGGTCAACACGTTGACCCCGAGACTTAACAACAATGCCAGAAAACCGGCTTCAGGAAGGAGTACGTCCAGAAATCACCTTGCCCTACGCAACCGTCAGTTGCCCTGCATACAGAATGAAAAAGCGCAGCAGCAGCACGCCGGTCAGGCTGGCACCACACACTGCCAGCACACCGTGAAACGTCGGGCTGCGATTCGCCCACGGTTTCAGCAGCATCGGCAGGATCAGCCCCAACCCGGCCACGCCCAGCCAGAACCACCAGGTCCAGAAACCACCGCCCAACGCCGCAACCAGCGCGCGCATTTTGCCGTCATCGCCCAGCGCCAGCCCGATAAAGAACGCCGCCAGCAGGAAGATTTCCAGCCACACTACCGGGGTTTCCATGCGGTGTACAAAATGTGCCTCGGTGGTGTGCGGGTTACCGCGATGGCGCAATGCCATGGCGATCAGCGCCACCGCCGCACCGGACGAGATCCCGGAAAACAGGAACAGCACTGGCAAGATCGGGTTATTCAGGAACGGATAGGATTTCAGCGCCGACAGCAGGAACCCGGTGTAGGCCCCGAGCAGCACCGCCAGCACCAGCATCACTGTTTCCAACAGACGATGGAACGGCGCGATCAGCGCCAGCAGTTTTGGCACGATCGTCAGACGAGGCACGAAGCGCTGTTGCAGGGCAATAACCTCTTTATCAAAGATTTTTGCCAGCCACAGCACCAGCACCACCATATACAACTGGAATAGCATGACCCCCATCGACATCACCGAGGTGAAGCTGTAGTGGAACATCAGTTTCCAGAAGGTCCATGGACGCGTCAGGTGCAAGACCAGGATCAGCAGGCCGAGAATAATCGCTCCCGGCCCGAGTACCAGCGTGGTACGCAGTAACGTACTGTCTGAACCGCCCGCTTCCGGATGCAGCCGTCGAAGCAATACCGACAGCGTCACCAGTCCGGCGGAAATACCGATCAGGAACAGATAGATGGCGATGGGCCAGTCCCACACCAGTGATTCAAAATGGAATGCAGAAGCGGGTGTCATTGGCTCACCTCCCCGTATTTAAAGGGAACGCGGTAGACCTTCGGTTTGGTGCCTAACGCCAGCTTGTAACGGTAGGTATTTTTCTGGTGCAACAGACGAGAGATCTCACTGTTGGGATCGTCCAGATTACCAAACGTCAGCGCTTTCGTCGGACATGACTCAACGCAAGCAGGCTGCTTGCCCGCTTTCAGGTTGGTTTTACGGCAGAAGTCGCACTTATCTGCCGTCTTGTTGACCGGATGAATAAAGCGCACGCGATACGGGCAGGCGGCGATGCAATACTGGCAACCGACGCACAGATCCGGGTTCACATCCACAATGCCGGTGGCAGCATCGCGATACGATGCCCCCGTCGGGCAGACGTCAACACAGGGGGCGTGATCGCAGTGCTGGCACGAATGGCGGAAGAAGCGGTACTTCACATCAGGAAACGTCCCCAGCGGCTCGCTGCGAATAATCGTCAGACGCGATACGCCTTCCGGCACGCTGTTCACTTCCCGACAGGCATCCATGCAGGCGGTACAGCCGATGCATAATGACTCATCATGTATCATGCCGTAACGCACGCCGTTGATGTTTAACGTCTTCGCCACGACGCGTCCCGCCGTCCCGCTAACAGCCACCAGCGCGCCGACGCCGGTGATAAACTGGCGACGAGAGCAACTCATGGATGCTCCTTAAGCAAGGGAATCGACGCCGGGTTAAAGTTTGGATTGTTACGCTGATCGCTGTGGCAATCGACGCAAATCTTAATCCGTCCTTTATCGCTTAGCGTCTGCATCGTGTCTTGCTTCGGATGCAGTGAGTGACAGCTGGCACACGCTACTTTCGTCACGTGGACATCGTGCGGCCAGAACGCTTTTTGCAACTGCTCAGGCAGGTGACAGGACATACAGACGCTGTTCTGCTGCTCCACGTTGTACATCGGCTCGTTAAAGCGCATCACATCCTTCACCCCTTCGCGGTGATTGGGTGACGGCTGGCCGTGACAGTTGGTGCAGGTGACCGGCAGTTTATTATTCGGGTTGATCACTTCGGCATGTTTACCATGCATGCCTTCGGTATCGGGCTTGTGACAATCCAGACAGGCGGCATCCGGATTACGCTGTTGGGTGACCGTAAAGCGTTGATCCGATTCCTGTGGCGTGGGGGTCGCGGCATTCCCGCACAGGCTCCAGAACAGGCCTGACGCCAGCACCCCAGCAGTTAATAACGAACGTAATACGCTCATATTCACTCCGTTGAGTTATCCGCCCCTTGCGAGGCGGAAAGGGGTTATTGGCTTAACAGACCGTTTTTACGCGCCTGGTCTTCCCACTGCGGAATCACCGTTTTGATGAAGTCCTGCTTCTCAGCATTGATTTGCTGCATGTTCAAACCGATCGCCTTCTGGGCTTTCTCTTTGGTCGAGATATCCGGCAGCGGAATTTCATGGGTGATGCCTTTGGTCGCCAGCAGACGGACCAGTTTGGTACGGGCATCGGCCGCTTTATCCATCGCGCTACCCAACATACGCAGACCTTCTTCCGGCGCGTGCATGTGAATCCCGTGCGAGGCGATAGACAGATCCCAGCGCCATTGCGCATGGCGAATATCTTCCAGAATCGGCTTCATTTCAGCTTCCGTTGCGCCCGCATCCCATGCAGCTTTCGCTTCGAAGTGGGCATGTACCAGCTGATCTTCAACCTTGATTTTCAGGTCATGAATCGCTTGTTTACGCTCGGCAACCACTTTTTGCAGGGACGCTTTGTCCTGGGTGTGGCAGTTGGCGCAGGTCTGAGGGAAGTTATCGAACGGGTTACCAATTTTATGGTCGGTGTAGATCTTGCCTTCGGCGTTTTGCACTTTCGGCATGTGACAGTCAATACAGGTCACGTTGTTCTTGCCGTGAATGCCCGCAGTCCAGGTTTCATATTCCGGGTGCTGCGCTTTCAGCATCGGCGTTTTAGACAGGGAGTTGGTCCAGTCGGAGAACGCAATGGCGTCGTAGTATTTCTCCATGTTCTCAACTTTCATCCCCTCGTCCCACGGGAACTTAACGGCTTTGTTTTTACCGTCGAAGTAGTACTCCACGTGACACTGACCGCAGACCATGGACTGCTGATCAAAGCGACCGGCTTTATCGAACGGTTTACCGATGCTTTCCATCGCGCGTTCCGCATAAGGACGAGACAGCGTCAGCTCGGGCTTCCCTTTGGCGAAATCTGCCGAGGCGGTGTTATGGCAATCCGCACAGCCTAAATTGTTAACAATTTCCGGGCCGCCGCGCGCCCATTTACCATGGAAATAACCGTCCTCGCCGTCTTTCTGGATCAGACGCGCCACGTCAGGGCTTTTACAGCTCCAGCAGGCCATCGGCAGCGGACCATCTTCTGCAGTTTTTGGCGCGCCGGTACGTAATGTTTCACGGACATCGGTCACCGCGTAAGCATGCCCACGCGGTTTGTTGTAATCACGCGAGAAAGGATATCCCGCCCACAGAATCACCAGTCGTGGATCCTCTGCCAGCGCATCTTCACGTGCGGACTGCTCCGACGTGGCTTTCCATGAGAGGTATTGATCGGGATGCTGAGGGGCGAAGGTTTCATTCTTCGCTTCAACGGTGACGGTTTTTGCGGGTACTGGGGTTTGTTCAGCGTGAACAGCAGAGATAAATAAAAACGGTAATATCAGGCTGAAGAAACGGAGTACGGGTGATTTTGTCCTTGCCATAGGGGGGTCTCATCCAGATGACGCCATTGTCTGCAATGGCGATTCTTTTATTGTTTTCCATAACAGCAACCACACGTATACTGTCATGACATTGCTCCACCCTCTTTTTAACAAAAAACCACACTTAGAATGTTGTTTTTAATCAATTGTAAGTGCATGTAAAATACCACTTTAGAGTTAGTAACCCCTTCCAACCTCTCACTCTTTGGTCTATTCCCGACGCCGATCACCTTTTTCAAACTTCTTCATATAACTGCATGTTATCGCGAGATTTAATCAATTTTTGCTCGTTCCCTTCAAAAATCAGTTTGCCGCTAATTTGCACAATTCGCTTATTGCGTGATCTGCCGCTCAAATCCCAAACAAAACTCCAAATGCCCCTACATTTAACGTTTATGAGACATATTATTAACATCCTACAAGGAGAACAAAAGCCATGAGCCAAATACATAAACACGCTATTCCCGCAAATATTGCGGATCGTTGCCTGATAAACCCGGAGCAGTACGACGCGAAATACCAACAATCTATTACCGACCCCGACACATTTTGGGGCGAGCAGGGAAAAATTCTCGATTGGATGCAACCTTATAGCCTGGTAAAGAACACCTCTTTTGCGCCCGGCAATGTGTCCATTAAATGGTACGAAGACGGCACGCTGAATCTGGCAGCGAACTGCCTTGACCGTCATCTACAGGAAAACGGCGATCGTACCGCCATCATCTGGGAAGGCGATGACGCAACCCAAAGTAAACATATTACCTATCGCGAACTGCATCGCGACGTTTGCCGTTTTGCCAATACATTGCTGGATTTAGGCATTAAAAAAGGCGATGTGGTGGCGATCTATATGCCAATGGTCCCGGAAGCTGCGGTGGCGATGCTGGCATGCGCCCGTATTGGCGCGGTGCATTCGGTGATCTTTGGCGGGTTCTCGCCGGAAGCCGTTGCCGGGCGTATCATCGACTCAAACTCGCGCCTGGTGATCACCGCCGATGAAGGTGTGCGTGCTGGACGCGGCATCCCGCTGAAAAAAAACGTGGATGATGCGCTGAAAAACCCGAACGTGAAGACCGTTGAGCACGTGGTGGTCCTCAAACGTACCGGCGGAAAAACAGACTGGCAGGAAGGCCGCGACCTGTGGTGGTCCGACCTTATTGAGAAAGCGAGTCCTGAGCATCAACCGGAAGAGATGAACGCGGAAGATCCGCTGTTTATTCTGTATACCTCCGGTTCAACCGGTAAGCCAAAAGGCGTGCTGCACACCACCGGCGGGTATCTGGTTTACGCGGCGAGCACCTTCAAATACGTGTTCGATTATCATCAGGGCGATATCTACTGGTGTACCGCTGACGTCGGCTGGGTAACCGGGCACAGCTATTTGTTGTACGGCCCGCTGGCCTGCGGCGCTACCACGCTGATGTTCGAAGGCGTACCCAACTGGCCAACGCCTGCGCGTATGTCGCAGGTCGTGGATAAGCATCAGGTCAATATTCTCTATACTGCCCCGACCGCGATCCGCGCCCTGATGGCAGAAGGTGATAAAGCAATTGAAGGCACCGACCGTTCGTCACTGCGCATTCTGGGCTCTGTCGGCGAACCGATTAACCCGGAAGCGTGGGAGTGGTACTGGAAGAAGATCGGCAACGAAAAATGCCCGGTCGTCGATACCTGGTGGCAGACCGAAACCGGTGGTTTCATGATCACCCCGCTGCCGGGCGCTACCGAACTGAAAGCCGGTTCGGCAACACGTCCGTTCTTCGGCGTGCAGCCGGCGATTGTCGATAACGAAGGCAACCCGCTGGAAGGCGCGACCGAAGGCAACCTGGTGATCACCGATTCCTGGCCGGGTCAGGCGAGAACCCTGTTTGGCGATCACGATCGTTTTGAGCAGACCTACTTCTCCACCTTCAAGAATATGTACTTCAGCGGCGACGGCGCGCGTCGTGACGAAGACGGCTACTACTGGATAACAGGACGCGTGGACGACGTGCTGAACGTTTCCGGCCACCGTCTGGGGACGGCAGAAATCGAGTCGGCGCTGGTGTCGCATCCGAAGATTGCCGAAGCCGCAGTAGTAGGCATTCCGCATAATATTAAAGGCCAGGCTATCTACGCCTACGTCACGTTGAACCACGGCGAAGAGCCGACACCTGAGCTGTACGCTGAAGTGCGCAACTGGGTGCGTAAAGAAATTGGCCCGCTGGCAACGCCAGACGTGCTGCACTGGACCGACTCACTGCCAAAAACCCGCTCCGGCAAAATTATGCGCCGTATTCTGCGCAAAATTGCGGCGGGCGATACCAGCAATCTGGGCGATACCTCGACCCTCGCCGATCCTGGCGTGGTAGAGAAACTGCTCGAAGAGAAGCAGGCTATCGCGATGCCATCATAACCCTAACCGTGAAATGCCCGATGGCGCGCTGCTTATCGGGCCTACAGGTTCAGCATCCCTTGTAGGCCGGATAAGGCGTTAGCCGCCATCCGGCAAAATAAAAAATCCCCCTACCCTCTCTTCATCGGGAGGGAAATTATAAAACCTCCCCCAAAGGATTTCGTGTTGCCGGACTGCGACAGCTAACAGGTCATGCCTGTAGCGCGAAAGACGAAGGGGACCTCTGGAGAGCTCTGCGATGAATGACAATATTTATCAGCGGATAGAAGACAGTGCGCGTTTCAGGGAGTTAGTTGAAAAAAGGCAACGGTTTGCCGCTGTACTATCCATCATCATGCTGGTGGTTTATATCAGCTTTATTTTACTGATTGCCTTTGCGCCTGGCTGGCTGGGGACGCCGCTACATGCGGGAACCAGCGTCACCCGGGGTATTCCAATTGGGGTGGGCGTGATCCTCATCTCCTTCCTCCTGACCGGAATCTATATCTGGCGGGCCAACGGTGAATTCGATCGTCTTAACAATGCGGTTCTGCACGAGGTTAAAGCATCATGAAGAGAGTCCTGACGGCGCTAGCCGCCACGCTGCCCTTCGCCGCAAATGCGGCGGATGCTATTAGCGGTGCAGTCCAACGCCAGCCAACCAACTGGCAGGCGATTGTTATGTTCCTGATTTTCGTCATCTTTACGCTCGGCATTACCTACTGGGCGTCTAAGCGCGTGCGTTCGCGTAACGACTATTACACCGCGGGCGGTAACATCACCGGTTTCCAAAATGGGCTGGCGATTGCGGGCGACTATATGTCGGCGGCGTCGTTCCTCGGGATTTCCGCGCTGGTCTTTACCTCTGGCTATGACGGGCTGATTTACTCACTCGGCTTCCTGGTCGGCTGGCCAATCATTCTGTTCCTGATTGCCGAACGTCTACGTAACCTCGGTCGCTACACCTTTGCGGACGTCGCCTCTTACCGTCTGAAGCAGGGGCCTATCCGTATTCTGTCGGCCTGTGGTTCATTGGTGGTGGTCGCGCTGTACCTGATCGCCCAGATGGTGGGTGCCGGGAAGCTTATCCAACTGCTGTTCGGTCTGAACTATCACATTGCCGTGGTGCTGGTTGGCGTGCTGATGATGATGTACGTGCTGTTCGGCGGCATGCTGGCCACTACGTGGGTGCAAATCATCAAAGCCGTGCTGCTGCTGTTCGGTGCCAGCTTTATGGCCTTTATGGTCATGAAGCACGTCGGCTTCAGCTTCAACAACTTGTTCACCGAAGCAATGGCGGTACACCCGAAAGGCTCGGCGATAATGAGTCCGGGCGGATTGGTGAAAGACCCAATATCGGCGCTATCGTTAGGCCTCGGACTGATGTTCGGAACCGCGGGTCTGCCGCACATTCTGATGCGTTTCTTCACGGTCAGCGATGCCCGCGAAGCGCGTAAGAGTGTGTTCTACGCCACCGGCTTTATGGGTTATTTCTACATCCTGACCTTTATCATCGGTTTTGGCGCAATCATGCTGGTCGGTGCAAACCCGGCGTATAAAGACGCGGCTGGCGCGCTGATTGGCGGCAATAACATGGCGGCGGTGCATCTGGCCAACGCGGTGGGCGGTAACCTGTTCCTCGGCTTTATCTCCGCTGTGGCCTTTGCCACCATTCTGGCCGTGGTTGCTGGTCTGACGCTGGCGGGCGCTTCCGCGGTCTCTCACGATCTGTACGCTAACGTGTTCCGTAAAGGCGCTACCGAGCGTGAAGAACTGCGCGTGTCGAAAATTACCGTACTGGTACTGGGCGTGATTGCCATCCTGCTCGGCGTGCTGTTTGAAAACCAGAACATCGCCTTTATGGTCGGTCTGGCGTTCGCTATCGCGGCAAGCTGTAACTTCCCGATCATTCTGCTTTCCATGTACTGGTCACGACTGACCACGCGTGGTGCCATGCTGGGTGGCTGGTTAGGTCTGATAACGGCAGTGGTGCTGATGGTGCTTGGCCCAACGGTATGGGTGCAAATTCTCGGTCACGAAAAAGCCATTTTCCCGTATGAATACCCGGCGCTGTTCTCCATTAGCGTGGCGTTCCTCGGTATTTGGTTCTTCTCTGCCACCGATAATTCCGCAGAAGGTAATCGCGAGCGTGAGCAGTTCCGTGCTCAGTTCATCCGTTCCCAGACCGGGTACGGCGTAGAACAAGGTCGCGCGCACTAATCTCGTCTTCCCTCCAGCTTTCGGGCTGGAGGGTTCCATCTTATCTCAGAACATCAGCCTCGCGACCAGCGGTGCCACCAGCACCATCACCACGCCGGAAAGCATCATTACCAGGCTGGCAATCACCCCTTCTTGTTGGCCAAGCTCATAGGAGCGCGCGGTGCCTGCGCCGTGCGACGCCGCACCAAACCCAGCCCCTTTCGCCATTCCTTCACGGATGGAAAGGCGTAAAAACAGCATGTCGCCCACCGCCATACCGAATACGCCGGTGATCACCACAAACAGCGCCACCAGATCCGGTTGCCCGCCCAGCGGCTCGGCCGCCGCCAGTGCAAATGGCGTGGTCACCGAGCGCACCGCCAGGCTGCGCTGGATTTCATCGGGTAACATAAACAGACGCGCCAGCCATACCGAACTGGTGACGGCCACCAGTGTTGCCGTCACCACGCCTGCCGTCAGCGACATCCAGTGACGCTTAATGACCACGAGGTTATCGTAAACCGGCACGGCAAATGCGATGGTCGCCGGACCCAGCAGCCACATCAGCCAGTGCGATTCACCAATATAGTTTTGCCAGGAGATATGCCCGAACACCAGCATCAGCACCAGCAGCGCGGGCGTGAGGACCAGCGGCATCAGCGGCAATGTCCGAAAACGACGATACAGGCGCTTGTTGGCAAAATAGATACCCAGCGTAATCACCAGACACAGCACGCTTAACTGGAAATTACTCACGGTTTAACCTGCTCATTTCAAAGCGATACACTTTATCGACCACCCACGCAGTGGCACCGAGCACCATCAGCGTGCTGATGGCAATAACGGCAAAAATGCGCCAGCCATCCACCAGCAACAGGTGCGTATAGTTCACCACCGCAACAACCGCCGGGACAAAAAACAGCAGCATTTCAGCCAGCAGCCAACGGGCGCCTGCGCGTATCCAGCTAAGCGGGATCACCCTGCACACAATCAGCGCCAGCATCAGTACCATCCCGACCAGGTTGGCGGGAAGCGGCAGATGTAGCCAGGAGACAAGATATTGAGCAAAAACAAATAAACCTGCGTACAACAGAACCTGAACGGGGACCTGGAGTCGATGAATAACCGCAGGCGTCACGCGGCTAATCGCCACAGCCATGAGGGAATGTCCGTAAAAAAGAGAGAGCGCCAGTATAGAGACCCTCCCCCAAGGACTGAAATGAATTAAACTCATTGCAGGCATAGTCTTAAGGAATAATCATGGATATCAGAACGCTGCGATATTTTGTTGAGGTGGTTCGCCAGCAGAGCTTTACCCGCGCGGCAGAGAAGCTGTTTGTCACCCAGCCGACCATCAGCAAAATGTTGAAGAACCTTGAAGACGAGCTGAACTGCACGCTGCTAATCCGCGACGGGCGGCGATTGTTGTTGACCGATACCGGACGTATCGTCTTTGAACGCGGCCTGGCAATCCTCGCCGAATTCCGCCAGCTTGAGGCAGAACTGAGCGATATTAACCATCTGAATAAAGGGATCCTGCGACTCGGTATCCCCCCGATGGTCGGCATGCTAATGGCCGGCCCCATCAGCCTGTTTCGCCAGCGTTATCCCGGCGTTGAGCTGAAAATATCAGAATTTGGTGGCTTAACCGTCCAGCAGGCAGTGATGAACGGCGATCTGGATGTGGCGATGACGGCGCTACCGGTCGAAGAAGAGAGCGGTCTGGCGACCTTGCCGCTTTTCAGCCATCCACTTTGCGTGCTGGTGCCGCGTTCCGGCCAGTGGACAACCTGTGATTCTATTTCCCCCGAGGCGCTGGCCGAGCACCCGCTGCTAATCTACAACGAAGATTTCGCCCTAAGCCGTCAGTTGCTGGAGTTGTTTAGCCAGCACCACGTCAAGCCACGCATTGCGGTACGCAGCGGACAGTGGGATTTCCTCGCTGCGATGGTGCAAGCCGGGGTTGGGATCGCCATTTTACCAGAACCCATTTGCCAAAAACTGGATAAGCAGACGCTACGCTGGATCCCGCTGGAAAGCCATTTACGCTGGCAGTTGGGCATGATCTGGCGCGAAGGCGTGTATCTGTCGCACAGCGCACAGGCGTGGCTAAAATGCTGCGAAGGGTTTTGGTTAACGCAGGAGACGTAAGTTGCCGGATGGCGGCGTGACCGCCTTATCCGGCCTACAATTGCGTTCAGCGGAGCGCCATCAGGCACGTTCACCAGCACGGAGGTCCGTTATCTCACCTGCCCAGTTCTCCGGATACAACCCCAATTTAACATCACGATGAAACGTTGAAAAAGGCCATGACTTCACCTGCTGCGCCCAACCATGCTTCACAGGATTTATATAAATGTAATCCACATGCTGGCAATAATCGCGCATATCCCGGATGGTATGCTCCCAAAAGCGAGGCTGCCAGACATGCTGTGCAGACAACGATCGGGTGAAATGCTTATTAATCTCCCGCCAGCGGGACGAAAAATCAGCGTCATTTTCAGGCAACGTCCAGATACAATGCATATGCTCAGGCAAAACGACCCACGCATTGATATAAAAAGGTTTAACCTTGTTTACCTCGGAAATAGCACTGCGAAGATGATAGATTTTTGATGTCAGAAGATGGCTTCCGCGGTCTTGTAGATTCACCGTAAAAAACCATGTTCCACCGTTGATGTAATTACGCCGATAATCAGACATGTGGCCTCCTTTCCTCAACCGTAAGGAAAAAAGAGGGAATCAACAAGAAGGACGGATTCATTCAGGAAAGCCGCTCGCAAATTACACGAGGAATAATTTTTTTCGGTCTGGAAAGCTGTGCGCTATCAGGTACATCCTTCGCCGGATACGGCTTAACGCCTTATCCGGCCTACAATTGCGTTCCGTAGGCCTGATAAGCGTAGCGCCATCAGGCGCTACCGTTTATTGATTCTCTATCAGCAGAGCTTCCAGCAAATCCAGATCGTGCAGCAGTTTCTGCAGCGTTTCATTGCTGATTTCACGCGTGGCGCGCAGATGATACAGCTCTGCACGCTCCGAGCGCAGCGCCGCCAGACGGAAACGCCGTTCGAGGTTTTCTTCCTGCATCGAGCTTTCCACGTCGTTTCGCCCATCGGCACGACGGCGCAGGTTACCAATCACCCGCGAGCTCACCTCGGTCAGCAGCTGATTATCAATATTCTCTTCGCTATCCGCAGCCAGGCGCTCTTCCATTTTCTGGATGGCCACAATCGCCACTTCCGCCGTCGCGGCGCGGGCAATGCGGATCTCTTTTTGCTGCTGCGAGTGATCCGCCACTTCAAGATGCTGCAGCAGGATCGGCAGCATCACCACGCCAACAAACAGTGAAAACAGAATCACACCGGCGGCAAGGAAGATCAGCTCATAACGTGCAGGGAAGCCGCTGCCGTCAGGCAACAATAGCGGAATAGAAAGGACACCAGCCAGCGTGATCGCCCCACGCACACCCGCAAAGGATGCGATCAGGATTTCGCGCGTGGTCCACGAGCCAAACTCCATCGGCTTCTTCTTCAGAAAGCGCATGCTGAAGTTTTTCATGGTCCACAGCCAGCCAAAACGCACCAGCATCAGTGCCGCATAGATCAGCACGATATCGGTAAACAGCATCCACATTTCGACATTCGGATCGGCGTCTGCCGCCGCCAGCGAAGACTCCAGAATACCCGGTAACTGCAGCCCTAACAGCAGGAAGACCATGCCGTTAAACACGAACTCGAGCATGGCCCAAGTACTGTTTGCACGTAAGCGCATCGCCAGCGGAGCACGGCGCATGACACCTGAACGGGTGATCGTCATCCCGGCCGCCACCGCCGCGAGGATCCCGGAAACACCGATATGTTCCGCAATCAGATAAGAGGCAAACGGCAGCAGGAACAACAGGACGATTTGCGTGGCTGGCTCATCGCCACCCCAGCGGCTGAGAAAACGCAGGGAGCGACCGTACAGCCAGCTGACAACAAACCCAGCCAGGATACCGCCAATTGCCACCTTGAAGAATTCAACCGTCGCACCGCCGACGGTAAACACCATCGTGCCCATCGCCACCGCGACAGCAAACTTGAGTGAAACCAGGCCAGAGGCGTCGTTCATTAACGCTTCGCCCTGCAGGATGCCCATGATTTTCTTCGGGATGCGGCCTTCACCGACAATGCCAGAAAGTGCCACGGCGTCAGTTGGCGACAGCACGGCGGCCAGCGCAAAAGCCGGGATCAGTGGAATACCCGGCACCAGCCAGTAAATCATAAAGCCTATTCCGACCACCGTGACCAGCACGAGCGCCAGCGCAAGGCCGAAAATCTCTCGCCCATGCTCGAGAAACTCACGCGTTGGCGTCTTCCAGCCATCGGCAAACAGCAGCGGCGGGATAAACAGAACCAAAAACAGTTCAGGGTCGAACTCCACATGCAAACCAAACGTCGGCCACGCCAGCAAGGCGCCGATGGCGATCTGCATAAGGGGTAAAGGGAGTTGGAAGGGCAATACGCGAGTCACTACCCCCGACAGCGAGACCACAAGGGTCATGATGAGTATGGTAAAAAAGATTTCCATGCGTTCCCTGTTTGCGATGTTTCTTATGATATGCGACGAGAGGCGTCGTGCCTCAATTCTATCTTCCTCAGAGTAACGCAAAAGACAACGGGATGTGTTCCGAAAATAAAAACGGGCGGCAAAAGCCACCCGTTTTCAGGATCATCATGATGTGAGAATCAGATTGCCCAGCCGCCGGCATAGAAGGCCACCAGCGCGATAGAAATGACTACGGTACCGATGTTCAGTTTACGCCATTCACCGGAAACAATGCGTCCAATCACCAGCGTAGCAAAGCCGATCATAATGCCGGTAACGATGTTACAGGTCAGCACGATGAACACTGCAGTCACCAGACCCGCCATCGCATCCACAAAATCTGCGAAGTCAATTTTCGCTACGTTGCTCAGCATCAGCAGGCCGACATACATCAGCGCCGGTGCGGTCGCGTAGGCAGGAACCAGATAAGAGAGCGGAGAGAGGAACAGGATCAACAGGAACAGCACGCCGACGGTGATCGCGGTCAGACCGGTTTTACCACCCGCCGCCGTACCCGCTGCGGACTCAATATACACTGCCGCAGGAGCCGCCCCCACCAGACCAGAGAACACGCTGCTCAGGGAGTCGGTGGTTAACGCTTTACCGCCATCAATAATCTGTCCGTCTTTATCCAGCAGATTCGCCTGCCCCGCCACGGCACGGATAGTCCCGGTCGCATCGAAGACGGCGGTCATCACCAGCGCCAATACGCTCGGCAGGACGATCGGGTTCAGCGCCCCCATAATGTCCAGACTGCCGATCAGGGAATTCCCTTCCGCATCGCTCAGAGAAGGCATGGCAAAAATACCGGAAAAATGCACGGTAGGGTCGAAAATCAGGCCAACAACAGAAATACCGATGATGGTCAGCAGGATGCCGCCCGGTACTTTCAGTTTTTCAAGGCCGATAATGACCGCCAGGCCAATCAGCGACATGATCACCGGGAAGGTATCGAAATCGCCCAGAGCAACCGGCAGGCCGTCCAGTGGGTTCTTAATCACCAGCCCAACGCCGTTTGCCGCAATCAGCAGCAGGAACAAGCCGATACCAATCCCCGTGCCGTGCGCAACGCCCTGCGGCAGGTTGCGCAGGATCCAGCTACGAATACCGGTCGCAGAAATAATGGTAAACAGGACGCCCATCAGGAACACCGCACCCAGCGCCACTGGCACGCTAATATGCTGCCCCAGCACCAGGCTAAATGCGGTAAATGCCGTCAGCGAGATAGCGCAACCAATCGCCAGCGGCAGGTTTGCCCACAGGCCCATTACAATAGAACCCACGCCTGCTACCAGGCAGGTCGCTACGAAAACTGCAGCCGGTGGGAACCCGGCTTTACCCAACATCCCCGGAACCACAATGACGGAGTAGACCATTGCCAGGAACGTCGTTAATCCGGCAACGACTTCCTGACGAACGGTACTGCCGCGGTGCGAAATTTTAAACCAGGCGTCGAGTGAGCCGCCGGTACGCGCTGAAGGCGTAGACATAGAAAACATCCCCTGAGAGTTTATTTTTCGTCAATATGCGTGATGGACAATCCACTGCCTGCTAAACGTTTTCTCCATGTGCCAGGTTTGCGCCAAAAGGGGTGTCGCAAAAAAGCAAACGTTTAGCTTCACGCATAAAAAACGGGTGGTAAAAAAAAGCAAACGATTATCCTGCGATCATACGGCGGTTTTCAACAGAACTTTGCCGCTTTTTATGCATTTCTTCTTATAGCGCACAAGAAATAGCCAACCGATGCGCAAACGTTATCGTTAATGCGCAATTTGGCAACAAATTTCGCTAGGTTATTGCAACATGCGCTACTATTTCAGGCGCAAAATCGCACAGGAAAACAGGGGAAGATGCAGGAAAAATTTCGGCTAAAAAACCGCCAATTGACTGGCAATTGTCCTGGGGTGACTTACAATTACTTTATCAACACAGACCGGAACCTCCACTACGTGCTCGACTGAGGGGTGTTGATGTCGGGGGAAACCCTCCCGTGAACCAGCGGGATAGAGTGAAAGACAAAGACCGGAACCAAACTAAAGCGCCCAGTTGTGGCGCTTTAGTTTTATACCCATCACCGGTTTCAAACTCATCAATCATCTTCCAGCAATCGCGCCCCCGTCCCCTGCTCACCAAGCTGATCCCCTGGGTTACGCAACGGACAATCACTGCGTGACAAACAGCCGCAGCCAATACAGCCGTCCAGCTCATCGCGTAGTGCCACCAGAGTATGAATGCGTCGGTCAAGCTCTTCGCGCCATTGTGAAGAAAGCTGCCTCCACTCCTTCGCACTGAGCGAGTGGCCTTCGGGTAATACGCCCAACGCATCACCAATTGTTGCCAGCGGAATACCAATCCGTTGAGCAATCTTGATGATGGCCACATAACGCAGCACATCTCGTTTGTATCGACGCTGATTACCGCTATTGCGCATGCTGCTGATTAACCCTTTGCTTTCATAGAAATGCAGGGTCGATACTGCCACGCCGCTACGCTTTGCCACTTCACCAGGGGTGAGCAGCGCTTTAATCCGGGGTAATTTCTTTTCCATAAATCGCTTTACCTCAAGTTAACTTGAGGAATTATACTCGCCGACAGACAAAACGACGAATCGAATACTGAGAAAGAGGCTGCCATATGTCCCATCAGCAAATTATTCAGACACTTATTGAATGGATTGATGAACATATCGACCAACCGCTGAATATCGAAGCGGTCGCGAAAAAATCAGGTTATTCAAAGTGGTATTTACAGCGAATGTTCCGTACGGTGATGCGCCAGACGTTAGGCGACTATATTCGTCAGCGTCGACTGCTGCTGGCCGCCGTTGAGCTACGCAATACTGAGCGACCTATTTTTGATATTGCGATGGATCTCGGCTATGTATCGCAACAAACATTCTCGCGCGTGTTCCGCCGCGAGTTTGATCGAACCCCCAGCGACTATCGCCATCGTCTGTAGAATTATTGCCCGCCCTGCGTCAGTATGGTGGGCGAGCGCTTAACCCAGTGCATAAACTCCTGCGGCGGCAATGCTTTCGCAAAGTACCATCCCTGACAAAACTGTACGCCGCGCTCCAGCAGCCAGCTGATTTGATCCGCTGTTTCGACCCCTTCTGCAATTGTCTTCAGGTGTAAACTTTGCGCCATTTCGATGATATGTTCGGCAATCATGTGGCTGGTACTGTTGGTGGTCAGCGTACTGATAAACGATTTATCGATCTTCAGAATATCCACATTCAACGAAGACAGATTGTGCAGATTGGAATACCCAGTCCCAAAATCATCAAACGCGACTTCATAACCCGCCTGACGAAATGCCTGAATAACCGGGGTCATCTTCTGCAAATCAATAAATCCGCGCTCGGTGACTTCAACTTTAATTTGCTGCGAACGTACAGAGTAGTCACGTGATTTTTCAGCAATCAGCGCGATCAGCCGGGATGAATGAAAGTCGGAGGCAGAGAGATTTATTGAGATGTAAAGCTGAGGGTGTGCTGACAGAAAATAGCCCAAATCGTTGAACACTTCTTCGACCACATAATCCGTTATCTTCTCAATCATCCCTTCCTTTTCTGCCAGCGGAATGAATTCTGTCGGACTCATGACCTCACCTTTGCAACCGGGCCAGCGCAACAGCGCCTCGGCCCCAACGCATTGACCATTTTTGATATCAATGATCGGCTGGTAATGCAGGCAAAGCTGGCGTTTTTTGAGCGCGCGTTTTAACAGACGGCGAGGAGAATAGTATTGTTGGCGCGTACGCCACCACATCAGTAGGATCAGGATGCTACAGATCACGCCGAAAGGGAGCGTTAATACAGCTTCATGATAGAAATTCTGATCAACGCGATCGTCCGTGGTCGACACAATAACCGCAATGGGCCGCTTTTCTGAATGCACGATGGTATAGAAACGATCGTCTTGCTGGAATGTCGGGGCATCGCCGCGTACCAGCGGCAGTAATTGCGCAACGTTTGACCCTTCACTGGCAGAGAAAAAGCTACCCGTTACCGTATCATAAACACCCCAGGCGAGGTCCGGATCATCAGACATGACCTCGCTGTAGGATAAAGGATTGATAACGACAACGTAGTTTCCTCTTTGCATATACGTCATTCTGTAGCCAGAAAAAAACGGCGTATCGCGATAGTAATAGATGGAGATGTCCGGCGTCCGCTTATAGTCAGCGGTGGGCATAATATATGAGGCTGGCGGTACCATCGACGTTGAGCACAAAAAATGATCGCCCTGCGCATAAATGAGATCGCTGATATATAAACGCCCACGAATAATATTCAGCATACTTTTTTGATGCGCCGGGGTACACATCTCCCCTTGATACAGTTGTGCCATATCACGCGCGAGATCGGCTTGCTGGATCACCAGCTCCGTTTTATTGAGGGCCAGCTGCGCAAAAGTGCGGAGTTGATTGCGGGTTTCGGACGTCGCCCTGACATGAGCAAACCATAACGCCAGTACCACGGGGAGCAATACCACCGTGAGTGTTCCAAGGAACCTCAGCGTCTTACGTCGCGCACTGTGAGTCATGTCAGCCCTATTTCCCTGTATCGTATATGCCAGTACCCATCAAGGCAGGATGCTATAAACGCCGGCTAGTTAAGTTGTATGAATCTATCAACATTCGCAACCGCCGTCTCTATGTAAAAGTCTGATAATAGCGGATGATGATATTCTTTTTCCGTAAGGCAAACTTAAAGTTAAGCTTATTTGAAAATAGCACACTGTAAAAGTCGTAATGTTTTATACGCGTTATACGGGCTTCGCATAAAAAATACATAAATTTTTTTAAAGATTAATTTAGGATAAAGATAACAAGCAGCGTAAATACACCTTCTATTACGAATGATGCATTCGCTCACCACATCCTATAACCACAATTTAATAAAGGTTATTAGCCAATAAAAAGAGCGTCCCGCAGTGGTGAACAAACGAACAGATGTGATATAGTTCACAAAAATCATGTAACAGAAACAGTGTTTCATTGATGTGCATGCCCGCCGATAGCCAGAGTGCCACACCTGTTGTGAACAACCCCGTGCTGTCCTGGGCATCAAGACTTTTTGAGGACGTTTTTCATGGCAACAATAACAACTGGCGTAGTTCTTCTGCGGTGGCAACTGCTGAGCGCAGTGCTGATGTTTTTAGCCAGCACGCTCAATATCCGTTTTCGTAAATCAGATTATATTGGCCTGGCCGTTATCAGCAGCGGTTTAGGGCTGGTTTTCGCCTGCTGGTTTGCAACCGGATTGCTCGGCATCACCCTGATGGACGTGTCCGCTATCTGGAATAACATCCAGTCTGTGATGGTAGAGGTGATGAGCCATACGCCGCCAGAGTGGCCGATGGTATTAAACTGATCAAAAGAAAGCGTCCGACTGAACTAAAATTTCAATCGGACGCTTATTTTTAGGTTAAGTGAACCCATTCAAAGCTATGAACTACCACTCCATACGGAAACCCGCGTTAACCTGCCAGTTCATATCAATGTCACCTCCCGCCGATCTTTCCAGATCAACATACAACCGGGAGTTATTGTTCTGAGTGAGATGGATATTGGTACCTATACCATAGTTGATCCAGGAGTCACTTCCCCCTTCGCTCACTTTCAGTGCGGCATCTTTACCCCAAACGGTGACATCACGATCGCCAGCAAACTCATGCAGCAAATCCAGCTTCACGTAAATATCGCTATCCGGGCGCGATTCAAACCGATAACCTCCGCGCAATCCGACACGGCCAATAACGCTGTCTATATCGTTTTGACGGACTTTCAACCCACTACTGGTGGTGTAACTGGCCTCATCCAGATAGGTATACACGAGCTGACCTTGCGGTTCGATAAACGTAGAGTTTCCTAAGCTAAACTCGCGACCGTATTCTGCGCTGGCGCTGATTGACCATGTGCTGCTATCTGCAAAGCCAGAGTTACCGTATGTGTTCCTGTAATTGAAGTCACTTTCATGGCGGCTATATTTCAACACCAGATCCAGGTAATCTTGTTTCTCTGGGCGATTCCATGCAGCATAAAGTGAACCACCGTAGTTCTTGTTATCGCCAGTACCATAAGTGAAGTCGGCATTGCCTCTCATGTAATGCGCGGCAATCCCTCGCGTCCAGACAGACGATTCGCCTTCGTCTTTGTTGTCATAACCGAGTTGCCAGAAGCTATACAGGTTTTTGAAGTAGCTCCCAGTATCACTCTCTATTTCACCACCTTTATAGCGTATCCACAGACCATTTTGCTGCTGATCCTAGCGGAGTTCGCCTAAACGCTTATTCAGGCTGTCGATTTCAAGACGGGCGGTCGCCATTGCGTAGTTCAGCCCAGCATTGGCGATCACGGTGTTACTACCTGCGCTGGCTTTCGTCGAAACACCCGTGATATACCAGTTGGTACCGTACTGGCTTTGCGGATCGCCTTCACGGATATCAGAACGCAGCAGTGGTTTATAGTCATACACATACTCGTTCGTAATATCGACTTTATCGTACGCTTCGAATGTCACATTACTTGCCGCATCGGCAACCCAGATATCTTCCTTCAAATCAGTGAGCTTGTTGATATTCAACGCTTCAATCGCATGTGTACCGCCGGTACTACTTTTAACAACTTCAATGAAGTCGCTGCCGTTACGTCGCTGCTCATCCGTTTTATTGGTATTGACATCAATCAGGAAAATACCGTTGTTCCCTTTCAAATCATGAATTTTAACGGTTTCGTTGATACTCTGATTGGTGTGCAGGTTAAAACCATGCAGGTTTACCGTACCGCCGTCTTTCAGGGTGATGGCACTGATTTCCGCATCTTTACCATCGGGGATCCAGTGGGCGTTATTCGCCAGCGTAAGGTTGAGATCGCCGCTCCATTTTCCGGTTTTTTCATCAAAGTAATTAGCTTCATGCCCATGCCAGTATGAATCTGCACCCTTAAGCGTAATATTCATCTGGCTTGTATTAGAATAAAGTTTATCACCGAAGTCGAGGTTACCTAATACATTAACCTTGTTGCCTCCAGCCTGATTAATATTAACGACACCACCGTCTTTAGCACTGACCGCATCACTTTTTGATGAGCCTTCCGGGTAACCGCTATTGTTCTCCAGGAGTTCTTTAAAGTTACTGGCATAGGTATTAATGTAAACATCGCCACCGTTTGCCGTAATGGTTGAACCCGCACCCCGAGCATAGACTCCGTTATTAGCCAGCGTTGCATCTTCGCCCTGTTTGGTGTGCTCAACTTCAGAACGAATGTACACATTGCCGTTCACAGACACATCCGCACCACCGCCTACATATAACGCAGTATTGTTGTGTGTATACTTATTGCCAATTAGGAAATTATTTTTAAGACTAAAATTGTCGACAGTCACTTTGGTGTCGCTGCCTTCTGCAGACAACCCAAAGAAGGCTAACCCGGCACGATGCTCCTGCTCCGTGGTCCCGCTAATATTGACGTTGTAATTACCAATATGATACTCACCGCCCTGATCACTCGTGATGTTGCCAATCTTGACCTCAAGACCGTTACCTTCGCCTCGCACAGGATTATCAATTTTAACCGTAAAATCGTAGTTGTTGTCGCCGGCAATCGTATCTTTGATGCTGAAACCAGGGAGCTCGGGGTCCTTACCGATATAGTTCAGTGTATAATCTTTAGCGAATGCTGCCCCAGAATATAGCGCATTACTAATGCTCACCGACAAGGCTAAAGGCAATATTACCTTAGCGTTATTCTTCCATTGATACATATATAGACTCCGAAGTACAAAAGAATATAGAAATATCAAGACGACTATCAAATCCTCATTAATAAAAAGAGATCGGAGAGCAATACACTTGTATCAATGATGAATTGACAATCTCAGAGCATTATTTAATGCGGTACATCACGCTGTCAATATTTTTTGAATCGTGAAACAAATAACTTCGCAATAGTTTATTTAAATTTGATTGCTATCAATGTTATTAATTGCATATATTAAAATAGTAATTATAAACAATGATTATATTTCGTTTTTCCTTGCAAAATATTCGAATATTATATGTGAGAAGATCGTCAAATACAAAAAAGCCCCATTTAAATGGGGCTTTTCATTCATTACGGTAATAATCGTTAAATCACGATCAGAACGGAATGTCGTCGTCAAAGTCGATTGGCGGTTCGTTAGACGGCGCTGCCGGAGCGGACTGCTGCGGACGAGACTGTGCACCGCCGCTGAACTGGTTGCCACCCTGCGGCTGCTGAGGCTGACCCCAACCACCCTGTTGACCGCCACCTGCATTACCGCCCGCCGGTGCACCGCCGCCCTGACGACCACCCAGCATTTGCATGGTGCCGCCGACGTTCACAACAACTTCAGTCGTGTACTTCTCGACACCTGACTGATCGGTCCATTTGCGGGTACGCAGCTGACCTTCAATGTAGACCTGAGAACCTTTGCGCAGATATTCGCTGGCGACTTCCGCCAGTTTGCCAAACAGCACAACACGGTGCCATTCAGTCTGCTCTTTCATCTCGCCGGTCGCTTTATCACGCCAGGATTCGGAAGTAGCCAGCGTAATGTTGGCAACTGCACCACCATTCGGCATATAGCGTACTTCCGGGTCCTGGCCCAGATTACCGACGAGAATCACCTTGTTTACGCCTCTGCTGGCCATGATCGTGTCTCCTGAAAAACGTTTCTTAATAAGTGTAAGCGCGGGATTGTAGCATTTCCAATAGCGCTTTTACTACGTTGAGAGGTGGATTCCAGTAAACAACCTCAGCCAGACATTGTTACACAGACACCTGCGTTTTGCATTCCAATACTGTATATCCATTCAGGTCAGGTTGTGTCATAATTAACCGTTTGTGATCGCCGGTAGCACCATGCAGCCAGGCAAAAAAGCGTTTAATCCGGGAAAGATGAATGGATAAGATCGAAGTTCGGGGCGCCCGCACCCATAATCTCAAAAACATCAACCTCGTCATCCCGCGCGACAAGCTGATTGTCGTCACCGGGCTTTCGGGCTCAGGCAAATCCTCGCTGGCTTTCGACACTTTGTATGCCGAAGGGCAGCGTCGTTACGTTGAATCGCTTTCCGCGTATGCGCGTCAGTTCCTGTCGCTGATGGAAAAACCGGATGTCGACCACATTGAGGGGCTGTCGCCAGCCATCTCAATTGAACAAAAATCGACATCCCATAACCCGCGATCCACGGTAGGCACCATTACCGAAATTCACGACTACCTGCGCCTGCTGTTTGCCCGCGTCGGTGAGCCGCGCTGTCCGGATCACGACGTACCGCTGGCAGCGCAGACCGTTAGCCAGATGGTGGACAACGTGCTGTCACAACCGGAAGGCAAGCGCCTGATGCTGCTGGCACCTATCATCAAAGAGCGCAAAGGCGAACACACGAAAACGCTGGAGAATCTGGCAAGCCAGGGTTACATCCGCGCCCGTATTGACGGTGAAGTGTGTGACCTGTCCGATCCACCAAAGCTGGAGCTGCAAAAGAAACATACCATTGAAGTGGTCATCGACCGCTTTAAAGTCCGTGACGACCTGTCACAGCGTCTGGCGGAGTCTTTTGAAACCGCGCTGGATCTCTCCGGTGGCACGGCGGTGGTTGCCGATATGGACAACCCGAAAGCGGAGGAGCTGCTCTTCTCCGCCAACTTTGCCTGCCCTATTTGCGGCTACAGCATGCGCGAGCTGGAACCTCGCTTGTTCTCGTTCAATAACCCGGCGGGCGCATGTCCTACCTGCGACGGTCTCGGCGTGCAGCAGTATTTCGACCCTGACCGCGTGATCCAAAACCCAGAGCTATCGCTGGCTGGCGGCGCTATCCGTGGCTGGGATCGTCGTAACTTCTATTACTTCCAGATGCTTAAGTCACTGGCAGAGCATTATAAGTTCGACATAGAAGCCCCATGGGCCAGCCTGAACCCAACGGTTCACAAAGTGGTGCTGTACGGTTCCGGCAAAGAGAATATCGAATTCAAATATATGAACGACCGCGGTGATACTTCCGTACGTCGTCACCCGTTTGAAGGTGTGCTGCACAATATGGAGCGCCGTTATAAAGAGACGGAATCCAGCGCGGTACGCGAAGAATTATCTAAGTTCATCAGCAACCGACCGTGCGCCAGCTGTGAAGGCACGCGCCTGCGTCGTGAAGCGCGCCACGTGTTTGTTGAGAACACACCTCTGCCTACTATTTCTGACATGAGCATCGGTCATGCGATGGATTTCTTCAACAATCTCAAACTTGCCGGTCAACGGGCGAAGATTGCGGAGAAAATCCTTAAAGAGATTGGCGACCGCCTCAAGTTCCTGGTTAACGTCGGTCTGAACTACCTGACGCTGTCGCGTTCGGCCGAAACGCTCTCCGGCGGCGAAGCCCAGCGTATCCGTCTGGCAAGCCAGATCGGTGCGGGTCTGGTCGGCGTAATGTACGTGCTGGATGAACCGTCCATCGGTCTGCACCAGCGCGATAACGAACGCCTGCTGGGTACGCTTATCCATCTGCGCAATCTGGGTAATACCGTGATTGTGGTTGAGCACGATGAAGATGCGATTCGCGCCGCTGACCATGTGATCGATATCGGTCCTGGCGCGGGCGTCCACGGTGGACAGGTGGTGGCGGAGGGGACGCTCAATGACATTATGGCAGTGCCTGAGTCACTGACCGGCCAGTATATGAGCGGCAAGCGCAAGATTGAAGTGCCGAAACAACGCGTGCCTGCTAACCCGGAAAAAGTGCTGAAGCTCACCGGTGCGCGCGGCAACAACCTGAAAGATGTCACCCTGACGCTGCCGGTTGGCCTGTTTACCTGTATTACCGGCGTATCCGGTTCCGGTAAATCAACGCTGATAAACGACACGCTGTTCCCGATTGCTCAGACCCAGCTCAACGGTGCCACGCTGGCTGAACCTGCACCTTATCGCGACATTCAGGGGCTGGAGCATTTCGATAAAGTTATCGACATCGACCAGAGCCCCATTGGTCGTACGCCACGTTCCAACCCGGCAACCTATACCGGCGTATTTACACCCGTCCGCGAACTGTTTGCTGGCGTGCCGGAATCACGCGCGCGCGGCTACACGCCAGGGCGCTTTAGCTTTAACGTGCGCGGTGGACGTTGTGAAGCCTGTCAGGGCGACGGCGTAATCAAAGTTGAGATGCACTTCCTGCCGGATATCTACGTGCCGTGTGACCAGTGCAAAGGCAAGCGCTATAACCGCGAAACGTTGGAGATCAAGTACAAGGGCAAGACTATCCACGAAGTGCTGGATATGACCATTGAAGAGGCGCGTGAGTTCTTTGATGCCGTCCCGGCGCTGGCGCGTAAACTGCAAACGCTGATGGACGTTGGCTTGACTTATATTCGCCTTGGGCAGTCCGCAACAACCCTTTCTGGCGGCGAGGCCCAGCGCGTGAAGCTGGCGCGTGAGTTATCAAAACGCGGTACAGGACAAACGCTGTACATCCTCGATGAGCCGACTACCGGTCTGCACTTTGCGGATATTCAGCAGTTGCTGGACGTGCTGCACCAGCTCAGGGATCAGGGCAACACCATCGTGGTCATTGAGCATAATCTGGACGTGATTAAAACGGCCGACTGGATTGTCGATCTCGGTCCGGAAGGGGGTAGCGGCGGCGGAGAAATCCTGGTTGCCGGTACGCCGGAAACGGTTGCAGAGTGTGAAGCCTCACACACCGCCCGCTTCCTCAAACCACTGCTGTAGTTACTCATGCCCGATGGCGCAAGCTATCGGGCCTACAGGATAGACGTATTGGGTTGTAGGCCAGATAAGGCGCTTACGCCGCATCCGGCAAAAGGCTCAGAACTGCGCCAACATCCTGCGTTTATCTTCTGGCAGCGTCTTGATAGCCTGTTGATATGAGGCGTCCACCAAATAGTAAATTTGTGAATCTGGCAGCGAACCATCTAGGTACACCGTGCTCCAGTGCGCCTTATTAAGATGCCGGCTTGGCCGGACATCGCTATGCTGCTGGCGCAATAACTCGGCCAGTTCAGGGCTGGTTTTCAGCGACACAGCAGGGCGTTCTTCCACCTCTTTTACCATCGCAAAAAGCACATCTTCGACTTTAATTTGCGTGGCTTTCCAGTCGCTGTGCACGCTCTGTTCGGCACCTGTTTTCGCCATGCAGTATTGCAGCAACTCCGAGTTCGTCATCTTTATTCCCCTTACCAGCAGCTCGCCTAATGAGAACATCTTTTACTCAGTGTGCAGCAACTCTGCCAAAGGTAAAAGCCAGCAACGCAAATTTGTTTAAAAAATCACCAATAAAGAACCTGTACCCTCAGTATTCTGAGTTTACAATCACCTCTTCACCATACGCCCCGGCCTGCGGCAGCGGCTTATAGGTCGAGTTGGAGGCGCGTAAAATGCGAATACCGCGGATCCCAACGTCGCGTGCAGCAGTGATGTCATTGTCGGAATCGCCGTAGAACATGCGGATGTTTTTATCCTGCAGCCACTGCGTTTTGGTGTTCTGTCCGGCTTTATCACCGGCGAAGATAACCGGATTCATGTTGGCAGGTGGAATATGAAAGTTATCGGACAGCGTTTTGGACACCGTTTCAGTTTTTGTCGGGCTACGCCCCGTGACAAAAAAGATGCTGTCGCCGCGACGAACATGCATATCAATCAACTGACGCGCCACTTCTTTTGGAATACTAAATTCATCCCAGCCGTTGTTCATTTTCTCCCAGAACGCTGGATTCTTCAGGTAATCCTCATTCTCCGGGGAGTAAGTTTTTTTACCACGCCAAAAACCCGGGCTGGAAAAAAGAACGGTGTCATCAATATCGAATCCGACGGCCATCGGCGGACGTCCGGTCAGGCTATTTTCAATCTGGGCAACAGAGACCCAGTGAACTGGAGACTACTCAGCGAGTTTTGCAACGTTGGTGCCTGGATTAAGCTGAGGAGGGGAAGAAACTAAAGCCAGAGCGGAATGATTAAACGTGAATAACAAGCAAACGGCACTAAGTGCCAATGTGATCTTGCGCATATTTTTCCCTAAGTAGTCAGTTAGTTATCATTTTTTTATTAACAACTGGTCAAAAAACTACCTGACCTTACCCCCTGGGGAAGGTGAAAGAAAGGGGTTTCTCTCGTTTTGTTACAGAAAAAGAGGATGATCACACAGAAAAAGCGAGCCTGATGGCGCGACGCTTATCAGGCCTACAAACGAAAAATCCAATGCTTTGTAGGCCGGATAAGGCGTTTACGCCGCCATCCGGCAACACTGTGCGAGAAATGACAAATCCGGTTACATGACAGCAGCAAACGCTTTTGCCACACGCTGGACGTTACCGTGATTCAACCCGGCGACGCACATGCGGCCGCTGGCGATCAGGTAAACCCCGAACTCATCGCGCAGACGATCGACCTGGGCGACACTCAATCCGGTATAGCTGAACATGCCACGCTGTTGCAGCAGGTAGTCGAAGTTGCGGCCCGGTATCTCGGCATGGAGAACATTGACCAATTCCTGACGCATCGCCAGGATGCGGGTGCGCATCGCTTCCACTTCCGCCAGCCAGTTGGCTTTAAGCGCGTCATCGCCCAGTACGGCGGCAACTACCTGCGCCCCAAAGTTAGGCGGGCTGGAGTAGTTCCGACGCACGGTGGCTTTTAACTGCCCCAGAACACGGCCTGCAGTCTCGGCGTCTTCACACACCACGGAGAGACCGCCAACACGCTCACCGTATAAAGAGAAAATTTTAGAGAATGAGTTGCTGACCAGGGCGGGTAATCCGGCGCTGGCAATGGCGCGGATCGCATAGGCGTCGTCTTCCATTCCCGCCCCAAAACCCTGATAGGCAATATCAAGGAATGGGATCAGATCGCGAGCCTGCAGAATCTCAATAACCGCATCCCACTGCGCAGGCGTCAAGTCCGCACCGGTCGGGTTATGACAGCATGGATGCAACAGTACAATGCTGCGTGCGGGTAAAGTCTTTAACGTTGCTAGCAAGTCGTTGACGCGTACGCCGTTAGTCGTGTTGTCATACCAGGGGTAAGTACTTACTTCGAATCCAGCCCCTTCAAAAATCGCGATGTGGTTTTCCCATGTTGGGTCACTGACCCAGACGCCAGAATCAGGGAAGTAACGCTTCAGAAAATCCGCACCTACTTTTAGCGCACCTGATCCCCCCAGCGTCTGAATCGTCGCCACGCGCTGCTGCTGAAGAACCGGGTGTTCTGCACCAAACAACAGTGGCGCAATGGTGTGGCGATAGCTGTTCAGACCTTCCATCGGTAAATACAGCGACGCACCCTGCGGCTGAGCATTGAGCCGGGCTTCCGCTTCGCTTACGGCGTTAAGCTGAGGGATTATCCCGTCTTCGTTGTAATACAGACCGATGCTGAGATTCACTTTGTCACGACGTGAATCTTCCTTGAAGCGCTCCATGAGCGATAAAATCGGGTCGCCGGCGTAGGCGTCAACTTTTTGAAACACGTGGTGGTTCTCCAGGTTTACAGACAGGGGATAAGAACACAATAAACCGGAAGCGGGAGAAGATCGAGAGGATGTTGAGAGGATTATTGCCGGATGGCGGCAGAACCGCTTTATCCGGCAGACAGCCAGATTCAGTCCACGTACTTCATCGCTACCCTTGATGTCAGGCGCGTGATAAGTTCGTAAGCACTTACTTTCGTTATTTCAGCAATGCGTTCAACGGGCAGACCATCGCCCCACAGAATCACCGGATCGCCGGCTTTTTCCTGCGCTTCTGGCCCCAAATCAACGCAGATCATGTCCATAGCCACTCGACCAACAATCGGCACTTCCCGACCATTGACCAGTACCGGCGTGCCGGACGGCGCCGCACGCGGATACCCGTCGCCATAGCCCATCGCTACCACGCCCAGGCGCGTGTCACGCGCGCTTTCCCACGTTCCACCATAGCCAACAGGTTCGCCCGCTTTGTGCTCGCGCACGGCGATCAGGCTGGAGGTGAGCGACATCACCGGCTGGCAGCCAAAATCAGTCCCGGCGGAATGATTCTCCAGCGGCGATACGCCATACAGAATTAGCCCCGGACGCGCCCAGTCGAAATGGGACTGCGGCCACAGCAGGATACCGCCAGATGCGGCAATAGAACGCTGTCCCGGCTTGCCTTCACAAAAGTGATTGAAGATCTCAAGCTGCTTTTCCGTCGCGCCGCATTCGGGTTCGTCTGCACGGGCAAAGTGGCTGACGATGTTGACCGGCTGACGCACGTTTTTACAGTGGGTCAAGCGTTGATAAAACGCCTCAGCCTGCTCCGGACGTACGCCCAGACGGTGCATCCCGGTGTCGAGCTTCATCCAGACGGTGACGGGTTCCGCCAGTTCAGCCGCTTCCAGCGCCGCAAGCTGCTCCTCATTGTGCACGGCAGTATGCAGCCGCTGTGCGGAGATGGTCGGCAGATCGGAGGCATCGAAAAAACCCTCCAATAGCAGGATGGGTTGCGTGATCCCACCCGCGCGCAGTCGCAGAGCTTCTTCAAGACGAGCGACACCAAAAGCGTCCGCATCAGGGAGCGTTCGCGCGGTCTCTAACAGACCATGGCCGTAAGCGTTCGCTTTCACCACCGCAACCAGTTTACTGGCAGGTGCCAGTTCACGCAGACGTTGCAGGTTGTGTCGCAGAGCGCGGCGGTTAATGACAACAGTTGCCG
This sequence comes from Citrobacter sp. wls711, assembly GCF_005281055.1. NCBI lineage: Bacteria > Pseudomonadati > Pseudomonadota > Gammaproteobacteria > Enterobacterales > Enterobacteriaceae > Citrobacter > Citrobacter sp. wls711. Next base: position 45,715 of record NZ_SZXC01000024.1, read on the forward strand.
CTTGCATTTGAATTCCTTAATAAATGGACGACGGAGCGTTACTCATCGTCATACTGTGGTCCGGCATAATTATCGAAGCGTGACCACTGGCCGTTAAACGTCAGGCGCACCGTACCGATTGGGCCGTTACGTTGCTTACCAATAATAATTTCCGCGATGCCTTTTAAGTCGCTGTTTTCGTGATAAACCTCGTCACGATAAATAAACATGATTAAGTCGGCATCCTGCTCGATAGACCCCGATTCACGGAGGTCCGAGTTGACCGGACGCTTGTCGGCGCGTTGTTCCAGAGAGCGGTTAAGCTGCGACAGCGCCACCACCGGCACATGCAGTTCTTTTGCTAATGATTTCAGCGAGCGCGAAATTTCAGCAATTTCCAGCGTACGGTTATCGGAGAGCGACGGCACCCGCATCAGCTGCAGGTAGTCGATCATAATCAGTCCGATACCGCCATGTTCACGGGCGATACGGCGTGCGCGCGAACGCACTTCCGTGGGCGTCAGGCCGGAGGAGTCATCAATGTAGATATTTCGTTTCTCCAGTAAGATCCCCATGGTGCCGGAAATTCGCGCCCAGTCTTCGTCATCCAGCTGACCGGTACGGATTTTGGTCTGGTCTACGCGCGACAGCGATGCCAGACAACGCATCATGATCTGTTCGGAGGGCATTTCAAGACTAAAGATAAGTACCGGCTTATCCTGCAACATCGCCGCATTTTCGACGAGGTTCATTGCAAACGTCGTTTTACCCATCGACGGACGCGCGGCGACGATAATCAGGTCCGACGGCTGTAGACCGGCAGTCTTTTTGTTGAGGTCGTCGTAGCCGGTATTCACCCCGGTGACGCCGTCATGCGGCTGCTGGAACAGCTGTTCGATGCGCGCGACGGTGGCGTCGAGCACCTCGGTAATATTTTTCGGGCCTTCGTCTTTATTGGCGCGGCTTTCGGCGATTTTAAAAACGCGGGATTCCGCGAGATCCAGCAAATCTTCACTGGAACGCCCTTGCGGATCAAATCCGGCCTCCGCGATTTCATGGGCTACCGAAATCATGTCGCGCACGACGGCGCGTTCGCGGACGATATCCGCATAGGCGCTTATGTTCGCCGCACTTGGCGTATTTTTAGATAACTCAGCCAGATAGGCAAAACCGCCGACGCTGTCGAGTTGCCCCTGCACTTCCAGCGACTCGGCCAGGGTTATCAGATCGATGGGTTTGCCCATCTCCTGCAAACGATGCATTTCGGTGAAGATATGCCGGTGCGGTCGGGTGTAAAAATCCTCCGCGACGACACGCTCGGCAACATCGTCCCAGCGTTCGTTATCCAGCATTAAACCGCCCAACACCGACTGTTCCGCTTCAATCGAGTGCGGCGGTACTTTCAGCCCGGCGACCTGCAGATCGCGGTCACGAGCATCAGTCTGTTGTTTGTTGAAGGGTTTATTTCCTGCCATAGTGAATGGAGTTACCGAGATAATGATTGGGTCGAAAGATTACCACATTTCTGGAGGAAGCATGGCAACACGTATTGAATTTCACAAGCACGGCGGCCCTGACGTACTGAAGGCTGTGGACTTTACGCCCGTTGATCCGGCCGAGCATGAAATCCAGGTCGAAAACAAAGCGATTGGCATCAATTATATCGATACCTACATCCGCAGCGGACTGTATTCGCCCCCTTCTCTGCCCAGCGGACTCGGCACCGAAGCGGCCGGCGTGGTCAGCAAAGTCGGTAGCAAAGTAACCCACATCAGCGTTGGCGATCGCGTGGTCTACGCCCAGTCAATGCTCGGTGCCTACAGTTCCGTACATAATGTCCCCGCCGATAAAGCCGCCATTTTACCGGATGCCATCTCGTTTGAGCAGGCTGCCGCGTCCTACCTGAAAGGGTTAACCGTTTTCTATCTGTTGCGTAAAACCTATGAAATCCAGCCTGACGAGCCGTTTCTGTTCCATGCCGCCGCAGGCGGCGTTGGTCTGATTGCCTGCCAGTGGGCAAAAGCATTGGGGGCGAAGCTAATTGGTACCGTCAGCACTGCGCAAAAGGCGCAAATTGCATTACAGGCCGGCGCATGGCAGGTGATTAACTATCGCGAAGAGAGCATTGTCGAGCGGGTTAAAGAAATTACGGGCGGTAAAAAAGTCCGGGTAGTTTATGACTCGGTGGGTAAAGACACCTGGGAAGCTTCGCTGGACTGCCTGCAACGCCGGGGATTGATGGTGAGTTTTGGTAATTCGTCCGGGCCGGTGACCGGCGTTAACTTAGGTATTCTGAACCAGAAAGGCTCGCTGTACGCCACACGCCCTTCTCTGCAGGGTTACATCACCAACCGCCATGAATTGACCGAAGCCAGTAATGAGCTATTTTCACTGATTGCCAGCGGCGTGATTAAAGTCGATATCGCGCAAGGTCAGACGTTTGCGTTAAAAGATGCCCAGCGGGCGCATGAAGTACTGGAAAGCCGGGCCACGCAGGGGTCGAGTTTGCTGATCCCGTGATACTTCCCCCTTAAATAATTCAAGCAGCCAACACGCCTGCGGTTTGAATTATGACGGGGAAGAAAAGAATTAGGGCTTCCCGTAGGAAGCCCTTTCTTTTTTTAGTTCGGCTGTATGTAGGGTACAGCTCGATGAATTCGTTAACCGCGCAATAGTGACAGATTTAATAATCAATTCCTATTTGGTTCTAAAGGCAATGTTGCAGGTTGTGATGTACCGCTCAATACCTTAGTAAAACCGACGGTTATTGCGCTGATAGTGCGGGACTTTTGGCGCTTTTATGGCCTTGATAACCCACACCACGGCGACAGCCAATAACAGCCATGGCAGTAGTTTAATCATCAGCGCAAACATCCCGCCGAGGAACATCACGGCGGTCGCCACCATCAGCGCGGCCAGAATCCCCAACAGCGACACGCCGGTGACCATCAGCATGACAAAAAAGCCAATCACAAAAAGTAGTTCCAGCATGATGCTCTCCCATAATGAATTTCTGCTTAAACCATTACAAAAATCATGCCAGAATTAATTGATTGATTTATAAAGAAAACGCCCCGAGATAGTGCGCAGGGCGTGGTGAAATTGACTAACTTTTGGTGAACAATTAACGTTTGTCTGCTACCAGCTTCAACGCATGTTCCAGCACATTGATATCCGCACCGGCTTTGTGCGCATTTTCGCTCAGGTAACGACGCCACTGACGCGCGCCCGGAATGCCCTGGAACAGCCCCAGCATATGGCGGGTAATATGTCCCAGATACGTTCCCTGGCTCAGTTCCCGTTCAATATACGGGTACATGGCGCGCACCACGGCAACAGGGTCCACGTCAGCACCCGTTGAACCGAAAATTTCGCGATCCACGGACGCCAGAATACCGGGGTTCTGATAGGCTTCACGTCCCACCATCACGCCATCCATATGTTCAAGGTGCGCTTTCGCTTCTTCCAGCGATTTTATGCCGCCGTTGATCGACATGGTCAACTGCGGGAAATCACGCTTCAGCTGGTACACGCGGGCGTAATCCAGCGGTGGGATTTCACGGTTTTCTTTCGGGCTCAGCCCGGACAACCAGGCCTTGCGCGCATGAATGATAAACATCTCACATTCTCCTTTGCCGGAGACCGTGTTGATGAAATCACACAGAAATTCGTAGCTGTCCTGGTCATCAATGCCAATACGGGTTTTGACCGTCACCGGAATTGATACCACATCGCGCATCGCCTTGATGCAGTCAGCAACCAGTTGCGCATTGCCCATCAGGCAGGCACCAAACATCCCGTTTTGTACGCGATCAGAGGGACAGCCCACGTTGAGGTTTATCTCGTCATAGCCCCGCGCTTCCGCCAGCTTCGCACACTGTGCCAACGCGGCCGGGTCGCTACCACCAAGCTGTAAGGCTATCGGATGCTCTTCGTCGCTATACGCCAGATAGTCGCCTTTACCATGAATGATTGCCCCGGTGGTTACCATCTCCGTATAGAGCAGCGTCTGGCTGGACAGTAAGCGCAAAAAGTAGCGGCAGTGTCTGTCCGTCCAGTCGAGCATCGGCGCGATAGAAAAACGATGTGCAGGGAAAGCGGTGGACTGAGATTCAGGCAGCATGGCGAATAATTAAGCATCCGGTTAAAAAAGGGGCGCCACTATAGCATAGACCGCGACGATAGTGAGCCACATCGTCACGGCCCCCCTCATGCTATTTCGATCCGGGTTTACCGTCGTGGGAACCAAAAAACTGTGGTGGATGGTCAACCCAGCGATCCTCGCGCGTGGCCGCATACACCGGATTCAGTGGGTAGTAGATGCGGTTGAATTTTTTATTTGCCTCGCCGACGACCAGCAGTCGCACCTCTTCACTGGTGTTATTGATAAAGGTGTGACACACGCCGGTTCCCGCTGGAAATCCGACGCTATCCCCCGGTTCCAGCTTCCATAAATAGCCGTTAATCCAGGCCTCCGGATACCCTTCCAGCACGTAGATAAACTCTTCTTCGTCGCTTTCGGCGTGAGGGTACGAGGTGCGACGGCCCGGAGGCAGGCGTTCATGGTGAATGCCGAGGCGACCCAAGCCCAGCTTACGAGCAAGCGGTGCGCCGATAGAAAACAGCTCATCGCTTCCGGGATAGGTAGCGTCGTCAGCCCCCTCCACATCACGCCAGTGGCGAATACAATCCGGTCTTTTCATTTTATATTTTCCAGTATTGCGATGCGTCAGGTATAGCACACCACGGCTGATCTCGGCGTTTTATGCAGAACATGATAAAGTAAGGGATTAACCTTCCACGCAAATCGAGGCGCCAAAATGGAAAGAACCCCTACGCAGGAGTTGCTGGCTCACGCTGAAAAACTCTGTGCGCAACGTAACGTGCGACTCACGCCGCAACGCCTCGAAGTGCTGCGCCTGATGAGCCTCCAGGAAGGGGCAATCAGCGCATATGACCTGCTGGATTTATTACGGGAAACTGAACCACAGGCTAAACCGCCTACCGTCTATCGTGCGCTCGATTTTCTGCTCGAACAAGGTTTTGTCCACAAGGTAGAATCCACCAACAGCTACGTGCTTTGCCATTTGTTCGATCAGCCCACCCACAGCTCAGCGATGTTCATTTGTGACCGCTGCGGCGTGGTGAAAGAAGAGTGTGCGGAAGGCGTGGAAGACATCATGCATACGCTGGCGGCCAAAATGGGCTTTGCCCTACGTCATAACGTAATTGAAGCGCATGGCCTGTGTCAGGTCTGTGTGGAAGTTGAAGCCTGCCGTCATCCTGGCGACTGCCAGCATGATCACACGATTCAGGTAAAAAAGAAGGTCGGGCGCTAAGCGAGAGAACGTACATCCTTGTACATTCAGGCGGGAGGGGATAATTACCAACGGTAGTCGTTGCGGGTTTCCCAATCCTTCACTTCTTTCTCCGCCTGATCTTTCGCATAACCGTAACGTTCCTGGACTTTACCCACCAGCTGGTCACGCTTACCTTCAATGACCGTCATATCATCATCGGTCAGTTTGCCCCATTGCTCTTTCACTTTACCTTTCAACTGCTTCCAGTTACCACCGACTTCGTCTTTATTCATCATCAAATCCTCATCGTTAGGTTGTGAATAGCGAGAGTGCTGCGTCCAGACACGCTATGTTTTTTGCTGGACGTGAGAATAAGTGTAGTCAGTGATTCTGAGTTCTATTTATTATTCGGAATTTTTAACCATACGAGTCAGGAAAACCAGGTGCCATTTCGCCAGTGACGCCGCCAGATAAAAGCCAGCGAGAGTCCGCGCAGCGCCAGAAAAACGGCAAGTGCCAGCCACAAACCGTGGTTACCTAACAGCGGTAACGTGAATAAGGTTAAGCCGAATCCCGCAGCGGCAACGGCCATACTGTTACGCATTTCCGCAGCACGCGTTGCGCCAATAAACATGCCGTCCAACAGGTAACACCAGACGCCCACCAGTGGTAACACCACCTGCCAGATAAGGTAACGATCGGCCAGTTGCTGAATCTGCGGTAGTGAGGTCAACGACGCAATAATGTGCTCGCCAAACAGGGCATAGACCAGTGAAAAAAGGATCGCCACAATGCCCGACTGTCGACACGCCACGCGCCAGACATCCAACAGTTGGCTGCCATCCCGCGCACCATAAGCCTGACCAGAGTGCGCTTCCACGGCATAGGCAAATCCGTCCAGCGCATAGGCGGTGAAGGTCAACAGGGTCATCAGAACGGCGTTGACCGCTATAATATCGCCCCCGAGACGCGCCCCCAGTACAGTAATCGCACCAAAACACAGCTGCAGCAACAGCGAACGCAGCATGATGTCGCGGTTAAGCGCCATCAGACGGCGGAAGTTTCCGCGCCATGCCTGTTTCAGCATCATGAGCGAAACACCGCGCAGGTGGAGAACCTTGCGCACCATCAGCAGGCCAATCAGCAACGTGGCATATTCGGCAATCACCGTCGCCAGCGCGGCGCCCTGCACGTTCATATGCAGCCCCATCACCAGCCATATATCGAGCACAATGTTGAGGATATTGCCGACAATCAACAGGATCACCGGTGCTCGCGCGTACTGAACGCCCAGCAGCCAGCCGAGCAGTACCAGGTTCGCCAGCGAGGCAGGCGCGCTGAGCCAACGGATCTCAAGGAAGCGCCGGGCCTGTTCCAGTACCGCTTCGCTCCCCCCCACGATGTGTAACGCCAGATCGATAATCGGCGTACGAAATAGCGCAATTACCGCCCCCGCCCCCAAAGCCAGAATCAGCGGCTGCACCAGCGCACGGGCCAACGCCTGCGGATTTTTTGCGCCAAATGCCTGAGCCGTCAGCCCGGTGGTACTCATGCGTAGAAAGAGCAGCAGCATAAAGAGAAAACTGGTTGCCGTCGCACCCACTGCGACGCCACCCAAATAGACCGGGCTATCCAGATGACCAATCACAGCTGTGTCCACCAGTCCCAGCAGGGGAACGGTGATATTAGAAAAAATCATTGGCAGGGCAAGGTGCCAGAGCGCTTTATCAGAGGAGGTAAAAAAAGGCATACAGGAGAGCCTGAGAAGACGTTAGAGATACTGGAAAAAGTCGTATAGGCCCGGTAAACAGAGTGCCACCGGGCACGTTGCCGGATGACGACGTAAACGTCTTATCCGGCCTACAGGAAATCAACAGATCGTTACAGCCATTCACCGTTACGGATAACGCCGACGGCCAGTCCTTCAATGGTGAAGTTCTGCTCACGCAGGTCGACAACGATCGGTTTGAACTCGCTGTTTTCTGGCAGAAGCTCGACCTTATTGCCCTGTTTTTTCAGGCGTTTAACCGTCACTTCATCATCAATGCGGGCAACAACCACCTGGCCGTTACGCACGTCCTGTGTCTTATGCACTGCCAGCAGATCGCCATCCATAATACCAATATCTTTCATTGACATACCGCTGACGCGCAGCAGGAAATCAGCATTAGGTTTGAACAGGGATGGATCAACCTGATAGTGGCCTTCGATGTGCTGTTGCGCCAGCAGCGGCTCACCTGCAGCAACGCGGCCTACAAGCGGTAATCCTACCTCTTCTTCATGCAACAGACGAATACCACGCGATGCGCCAGAGACGATTTCGAGCACCCCTTTACGCGCCAGCGCTTTAAGGTGTTCTTCAGCCGCGTTTGGGGAACGGAATCCCAAACGCTGCGCGATCTCCGCACGCGTCGGTGGCATACCTGTCTGGCTGATGTGATCCCGAATGAGATCAAACACCTCTTGCTGCCTGGCCGTTAACGCTTTCATTCCGCCCCCTGGGTGTATATACAGTTATGCTGTGAGTATATACAGCTAAAGGCGATTTTGGAACCGCAAACTGCACAAAAAACAGGAGATTTATGAAGTTGTGGAATCCTTATCGAAAATGGGACCACAACAGGATGCCCCAGGTGATCAGGGCGACAAAAATAGACAGCAGAACAGCCGCCGACCCCATATCTTTCGCTCGACCGGAAAGTTCGTGATACTCCGATCCAATACGGTCGACCACTGCTTCAATAGCGCTGTTTAAGATTTCAACGATCATCACCAGCATGACTGAACCAATCAACAACACACGGGTAATGGCGTCGACGTCCAGCCAGCAGGCGATGGCGACGCCCAGCAGTACGGCAACGCTTTCCTGACGAAATGCTGCTTCATTTATCCATGCGGCGCGAAAACCTTTCCACGAGTAGCCAGCAGCTTTGATAATTCGGGTGAATCCAGTGGTATTATTGGCCATCAAAAGAACCTTTTTACATTATTAGCGTCAATGTCATTGTAACGTTACCCCGTTTGTTTCCGGGTGTGGCAAAGCAGCGCAAAGTATCACGGGATACACCAGAAATTCACTAAACTTTCTGATATCCTTGCAGCGCATTTGCATTATTAACCAGAGGCTTTACATCGTTTATGTCCGGCTGGCCACGAATTTACTACAAATTACTGAATTTACCATTAAGCGTCCTGGTAAAAAGCAAGTCTATTCCGGCAGAACCTGCCCCGGAGTTGGGACTCGATACCTCTCGTCCCATTATGTACGTCCTACCGTACAACTCAAAAGCAGACTTGCTGACGCTGCGTGCCCAATGTCTGGTGCACGACCTCCCCGATCCCCTGGAACCGCTGGAGATAGACGGGACTTTACTGCCGCGCTACGTGTTTATTCACGGCGGTCCGCGTGTGTTCACCTATTACACGCCAAAAGAAGAGTCCATCAAGCTGTTCCATAACTATCTCGATCTGCATCGCAGCAATCCTGACCTGGATGTGCAGATGGTGCCGGTTTCGGTGATGTTTGGCCGCGCGCCTGGCCGCGAAAAAGGTGAAGCCAACCCGCCGCTGCGCATACTGAACGGCGTACAGAAATTCTTCGCCGTTTCCTGGCTCGGTCGCGACAGTTTTGTCCGTTTCTCGCCGTCGGTCTCTCTGCGCCGCATGGCAGACGAACACGGTACGGATAAAATCATCGCTCAGAAACTGGCGCGCGTGGCGCGTATGCACTTTGCCCGTCAGCGTTTAGCCGCAGTTGGCCCGCGCCTCCCTGCCCGCCAGGATCTGTTTAATAAACTGCTGGCCTCAAAAGCAATCGCCCGTGCGGTAGAAGATGAAGCCCGCAGTAAAAAAATCTCCCACGAAAAAGCGCAGCAAAATGCCATTGCGCTGATGGAAGAGATCGCCGCCAACTTCTCCTACGAGATGATCCGCCTGACTGACCGTATTCTGGGATTCACCTGGAACCGACTGTATCAGGGTATTAACGTTCACAATGCAGAACGCGTTCGCCAACTGGCGCACGACGGGCATGAAATTGTCTATGTCCCCTGCCACCGCAGCCATATGGATTACATGCTGCTGTCGTACGTTCTGTATCACCAGGGGCTGGTTCCTCCGCACATTGCGGCCGGGATCAACCTGAACTTCTGGCCGGCAGGCCCGATTTTCCGCCGCCTGGGTGCGTTCTTTATTCGTCGTACCTTCAAGGGCAATAAGCTCTATTCCACCGTCTTCCGCGAATACCTTGGCGAGTTGTTCAGCCGCGGTTATTCGGTTGAGTACTTTGTCGAAGGCGGGCGCTCACGTACCGGTCGTTTGCTGGATCCGAAAACCGGCACGCTGTCGATGACCATCCAGGCGATGCTGCGCGGCGGTACGCGTCCTATCACCCTGGTGCCGATTTACATTGGCTACGAGCACGTGATGGAAGTCGGCACCTACGCGAAAGAACTGCGTGGCGCGACAAAAGAGAAAGAGAGCCTGCCGCAGATGCTGCGTGGCTTAAGCAAGCTGCGTAATCTGGGTCAGGGCTACGTCAACTTTGGCGAACCAATGCCATTGATGACCTACCTCAACCAGCACGTGCCGGAGTGGCGTGAGTCTATCGATCCTATCGAGTCGATTCGCCCTGCCTGGCTGACGCCGACGGTCAATAACATTGCCGCCGATCTGATGGTGCGCATTAACAACGCCGGTGCGGCCAACGCCATGAACCTGTGCTGTACCGCGCTACTGGCATCCCGCCAGCGTTCCCTGACCCGCGAGCAGTTAACTGAGCAGCTTGATTGCTACCTCAGCCTGCTGCGTAACGTACCGTATGCATCAGATGCAACGGTTCCGACGCAGAGTGCCAGTGAGCTTATCGATCACGCCCTGCAGATGAACAAGTTTGAGGTCGAGAAAGATACCATCGGTGACATCATCATTCTGCCGCGCGAGCAGGCGGTATTGATGACTTACTACCGCAACAACATTGCGCATATGCTGGTACTGCCGTCACTGATGGCGGCGATTGTGACTCAGCATCGCCGGATTTCACGCGTCGCATTGCAGCAACATATTGATGCACTGTATCCGATGCTGAAAGCCGAGCTGTTCCTGCGCTGGGAGCGCGATGAGCTTACAGGGGTGATCGACGAACTGGCTGGAGAAATGCAGCGTCAGGGTCTGATTACGTTGCAAAACGATGAGCTGCAAATCAACCCGGCACGCTCCCGCACGCTACAGCTGCTGGCCGCAGGTGCGCGTGAGACTCTGCAGCGCTACGCCATCACCTTCTGGCTGTTGAGCGCGAACCCGTCTATCAACCGCGGTACGCTGGAGAAAGAGAGCCGCACCGTCGCTCAACGTCTTTCCGTACTGCACGGTATCAACGCACCGGAATTCTTCGATAAAGCGGTGTTCAGTTCCCTGGTGCTGACCCTGCGTGACGAAGGCTACATCAGCGACACCGGAGATGCCGAGCCGGAAGAGACGATGAAGATATACCAGATGCTGGCCGAACTGGTGACGTCGGATGTCCGTCTGACTATCGAGAGCGCCACTCAGGGTGAGTAAGCATAAAAAAACCGGTCAAAATGACCGGTTTTTATTTTATCGCAGACTAAAACTCAAAGATGCCAGTAACTCATCGCAAGGCCTAAGAACAGCACCAGGCCCACGTAGTTGTTATTCATAAACGCTTTAAAGCAGGCATCCCGCTCGCGGTTAACGATCAGCTTCTGCTGATACACAAACAGCGCCCCAGCCACCAGCAAAGACCAGTAATAGCCCAGCGCCAGTCCGTTCAGCCAGCCCACCAGCGCCATCAGCACCAGTACGCCCACTTGCAGAAGACCAATAATCAGTTTGTCGTTTTGGCCGAACAGGATAGCGGTCGATTTAATGCCAATCTTCAGGTCATCATCGCGGTCGACCATCGCATATTGGGTGTCATAAGCCACTGCCCAGAGAATATTGGCCAGAAACATCAACCAGCAGCTGAGCGGCACCGACTCGCTCACGGCGGCAAACGCCATCGGGATAGACCAGCCAAACGCCGCACCCAGCACCACCTGCGGTAGGTGCGTATAGCGCTTCATGAAGGGATAAACCCACGCCAGCGCCAACGCGGCAATCGACAACAAAATGGTCATCGTGTTGAGCGTCAGGACCAGCAGGAAGGCGAGCAACACCAGCACAACAAACAACGTGCGAGCTTCTTTCTCCGTCACGGCACCGCTTGGCAGCGGTCGGTTCGCGGTGCGTTTCACATGACCGTCAAATTTGCGGTCAGCATAATCATTCACCACGCATCCGGCGGCGCGCATTAACCAGACGCCAGCCACAAACACCGCGAGGATCCACAATTGCGGAACCCCAGGGGTCGCCACCCACAACGCCCACAGCGTTGGCCAGAGCAGCAGTAAGGCGCCGATTGGCTTATCCGTACGCATCAAGCGGTGAAACGCCAGCAGCTTATTCTGCGTCAGACTCCACTCCATCTTTATCTTCCTCTCAGTACAACGGCGATGCAGGTAAAAAAAGCTCGGTAAGCATCAGTGGCTTACCGCTCAGCCGCAGGCGGGAACGACGCCCCCACAGCTCTGCATCGCGGCCAATCTCAATAAAATCTCGGGTCAATGTCGATGACGTAAACAGGTAGCGCCCGAGCGGGGTTTTCCCCAGATTTTGCAAGGCCAGTTCAGGGCCACACAATGTCGACTCCGGCACCACGGTGCGCCCGGCAAGCCAGGGTTCACCATCCGCGCAGAGCAGGATTTCACGTAACCAATAGCGGGATTCTGTCGGCAGCAGCGTCAGTTCTTCGGCCACCTCATTTTGCCCAACAAATCCTTCTCGTATCAACGTTACGCTGACCTGCTTTCCCTGCTGCTCAAAACGTTGGGTCATGGAGTCTTCCAGTAACAACCAGTCAAGCAGTTGGGGGTCCAGCGTCGGGATCGCATCAAAATAACGCAGCGCACGCAGTTGCGTTAACGCAGGGTGTGGCATGCCTTACTCTCCGATTTATCACGTTCAGGCATTGTATCGCAGAAAAGGCATTACGGGGTGAGCAAACATGATTAAGTGATCGGCGGAGCAACACAAGCATAACAAGTAGCATGGAAGGATAAAAAAAGGTGCGCCAGGAGACGCACCAGTTGTTGCAAAATCAGCAATGTGGGGAGACGGTTACCCCTTGCCTTTTACACTGCTGATAAAGGTGGAACGGGCAGATTTGGATCCCAGACGTTCAGCTTCATCAAGCAGCTTCAGCGCTTTATCGACATCGCCTTTCGCCACAGCATCCTTAATCGCCTGGTTAAAATAGCTTTCCGTGTCGTTCAGCATCGGCTCGCTTTTCTGCGGGGCTGGTGCGGCGACCGGGGCAGCTGCCACCGCAGCCGGAGCCGCATAGGCCGCTGCTGGTGCGGCAGTGTTGCCTACCGTCACTGGTCCCGGACCGGATGAGCCAAACAGCGGCCCGACCAGCACGCTGGAGGAGGAGCTGGTTTTGACTTTTAGTTTCAGCAAGCCATCTGTGGTATGACGGGCGATTGGATCCGGGATATCCGGCACGGCGTTACCCACGCCCTTGGCATAGGCTTTTGCCGGGTCAAGCAGAGTCGTGGTCTGCTGAAGATCTTTCTCGGTGGTGAAGACCAGAACATAGAGCTTCTGCTGGCCCAGCGCTGGCGTCAGGCGCATGACCCCTTCCAGGCGATCCGCGCTCATCACGCCGGGCTCCTGATAGGTGAAATAGCTGCTGGGGAAGAAAGCAGATGGCGTCATGTTCTGATCAAGAATCAGGACGTTTGGCGCAAATACGCTGGTTTGTTTGTTCACTTCACTGGAGAGCGTCAGGGTCAGCTCACCAATATTGGCCGGTACGCTATAGGCGGCAACCGGACCGCTAATCCCCGCTACGTCCAGACGCTGACCGGCGGTCGCAAGCTGTGTGGACTGAACCTTGGATTGATCAACAGGCGTCCAGGTTAATTGTTGCAGTGCGGCAGTGGGGATCGCGGGTGCGCCGGTGGTGTTCTGCGGCACAAAATTCACATCGGCCAGGCTGATGCCGGGCGCACTGGCAAATAACCCTGCAGATAAACAAAGGGCAACGAGACTTTTCTTCATTTTCATTGTTATCACCTCAGATAGCATGGGTTCAGCGGTGGCCAGGCAATAGCGCGCTAAACCTTAAGTAAGAGGGGCTTACGCCCCTCTTTCGGTCTTTACGTCAGGTTAATGCTGGATTACCACCAGATTTCCATCTGGGCACCAAAGGACCACTCATCGCTGTCGCCACGGCTGGTGGTGCTGAGACCAGAGTTGGTTGCTGCCGCGAATTTGGTAACGTCGTTACCATTTTTCACGTAGCCCCACTCTTCATCCCATTTGGCATAGGTTGCGAAGACGCGGATTGCCGGACGAGACCAGATGCTGTCGCCCGCCTGCCATTGTTGCGCCAGGGTGACTTTGTACTGGCTGTTGCGATCGCTGGTCTGCTGCGATTTCACGTTGTCATAACCCACTTCCAGCAGGGTGCTCATGATCGGCGTCCATTTGTACATCGGACGGATACCCACGGTGTACCATTCGGTACCCAGGTCGTTATCCATGTCGAGGTTCTGGTACATACCGACATACATCAGGTCCCATTTGTCGCCCAGCGAGATAGCACCGTGGTCCAGCACGCGGAACAAGCTACCGTTGTTATTCACCACGTTATTGGCGAAGTTGGTCTTAACGCCGGTCACTGGATCTTCAATTGTGGTAGTAGAAGAACCGTAAGAGCCCTGGTTCAGGCCTTTACCCTGCGTGGTCATGGAGTCTGTCGCGTACTGAACAACAAACTTGTTATAGCCTTTCAGCATGCTCTGGGTATGTTCAGCGGTGAACATCCAGCCATCTTTTGATGCGCCATCTGCCAGTCTGTAGTCATCGGTGGTGTTAGCACGACCGTAGTCCACACCCAGTTCCAACATACCGTCCGGGTTAATCGCCATTTGCGCTAAACGCACATCGAACACGTCGTTGGCGGTGTCTTTGGTACGATCATAAATATTCTGGCTGCTGAACGCGTAAGAGCCGCCCGCTTCCTGAGAACGGGTCGCTGCCAGCGCCAGTTTACCGAAGCCCAGATCGATGTTTTCAATACCGGCACCAGGACCTGAAATATCCCAGTAGTAGAAGTCGATCATGTGCACATCATGACGCTGATAGAAACGTTTACCGGCCCAGATGGTGGAACCTGGCAGCCATTCAATCAGGTTTTTACCCTGCACGTTTGCTTCACGGAATGCCGGGTCAGTTCCTTCCCAGTCATTCTGCTGTGCTACGGAGTAGGCGACGTTGGTGTCGAAGTAGAAGCTCTTATCGCCCTCTTTCCACACTTCCTGACCCAGTTTAATTTCCGCATAGGTTTCACATTCGTTACCGAGACGGTATTTACTTTGTGCACCGGTTGCCTGGAAACACTGTTGTTCGCCGCCACTACCCGTCCAGCCGATACCGGAACGAGCATAACCATGGAAATCCACGGCCATTGCCTGAACAGACATAATGCCTGCTGCTACAGCAACCGCCAGAGGGAGTTTGCGCAGAGTAATCATCATTCTATCTCCTGAGATCATTGCTTTTCTTTGAACGCTTCACCTTGACGGATTTGCGCTTTTTTTTAATGGGACACCTTAAACGCCCGGCTCTTGATGCAACCGACGACATGCAGTGCCATCTTCACGGAACAGATGGCAACGCTCTGGCGGCAGGCCGATAGCGAATGTGGCACCCTCTTCTACCAACACCACGTCATTCTGGCGGTACACCAGGTTTTGACGGATGGCGGGGATCTGGATATGAATTTGCGTTTCGTGGCCCAACTGCTCGACCACCTGAACTTCACCTTCGAGGGTGACGTCAGCGATATCGCTGGGCAGCAGATGTTCCGGGCGAATACCTAAGGACATGTTGGCGCCAACCTGCACGGCACGGCTTTCTACCGGTAGCCAGATTTGCTGGCGGTTAGGTAATTCAACCTGCACCTGATCGATTGCGGTTGCGGTGACTTTCACCGGCAGGAAGTTCATCTTCGGTGAACCAATAAAGCCCGCCACAAAGCGGTCGGCTGGGTAGTGATACAGCTCCAGCGGCTTGCCGACCTGCGCGACGCGGCCCGCATCCAGCACCACGATTTTGTCAGCCAGCGTCATCGCTTCGACCTGATCGTGGGTGACGTAAATCATCGTGCGGCCCAGACGTTTATGCAGGCGGGAGATTTCAATACGCATCTGCACACGCAGTGCTGCATCCAGGTTAGAAAGCGGTTCATCGAGCAGGAACACGCGCGGTTCAGCCACCAGCGTACGGCCAATCGCCACGCGTTGACGCTGACCGCCAGAGAGTGCTTTTGGCTTACGCTCAAGCAGGTGCGCCAACTGCAGGACTTCAGCGACCTGATTCACACGCTGGTTCATGACGTCTTTTTTGGCACCGGCCAGTTTGAGACCGAAAGACATGTTCTCGGCGACGGATAAATGGGGATACAGCGCGTAGGACTGGAAGACCATACCCACGCCGCGTTCGGCGGGCGGGATGTCGTTCATTCGGGTGTCCCCGATAAACAGGTCGCCGCTGGTGATAGTTTCCAGCCCGGCGATCATACGCAGCAAGGTCGACTTACCGCAGCCTGACGGTCCGACAAATACCACGAACTCTCCTTCGTGAATGTCGAGATTGATATCCTTCGATACCACCACGTCACCCCAGGCTTTCGTTACATTTCGCAGCTGTACGCTCGCCATGCCCTTCTCCCTTCGTTACAACCTGTCATCGACAGCAACATTCATCATGGGCTGACTATGCGTTATCCATTAGGAGCGTGAATCCTCCACCCCCCAGCTTTTTTATGGGGGAGGAGGCGGGAGGATGAGAGAGTCGCGTCTGAGACCCGGGCCGTACGCCGCCAAGGAATTTCGTGATGTTGCCCGCAAAAATCAGTGGGTTTTTATGTGCGCCAGCACGCATTACTCACATTTCTGTAACACAGATCACATAAAGAAGGGGTGGGGCGTAGGGGTAAGGAGGATGGAAAGAGGTTGTCGTATAAAGAAACTAGACACCGTTAAGCCACCTCTGTGTATCCAAGCGCACATCACCAAAAAGGATGGGGAATATGAAAATCAAAACCGGCGCACGCATCCTCGCATTGTCTGCATTGACGACGATGATGTTTTCCGCCTCGGCTCTCGCCAAGATTGAAGAGGGCAAACTGGTTATCTGGATCAACGGCGACAAAGGCTATAACGGCCTCGCTGAAGTGGGTAAAAAATTCGAGAAAGACACCGGCATCAAAGTCACCATTGAACATCCGGATAAGCTGGAAGAAAAATTCCCGCAGGTTGCCGCGACCGGTGACGGCCCGGACATCATCTTCTGGGCACATGACCGTTTTGGCGGCTACGCGCAATCGGGTCTGTTGGCTGAAGTTACGCCAGACAAAGCGTTCCAGGACAAACTGTTCCCGTTCACCTGGGATGCCGTACGTTACAACGGTAAGCTGATCGCCTACCCGATCGCCGTTGAAGCACTGTCGCTGATTTACAACAAAGACCTCGTGCCAAACCCACCGAAAACCTGGGAAGAAATTCCTGCGCTGGATAAAGAGCTGAAGGCGAAAGGCAAATCTGCCCTGATGTTCAACCTGCAAGAACCGTACTTCACCTGGCCGCTGATTGCTGCCGACGGCGGGTACGCGTTCAAGTTTGAAAACGGCAAATACGACGTCAAAGACGTGGGCGTGGATAACGCTGGCGCGAAAGCGGGTCTGACCTTCCTGGTTGACCTGATTAAGAACAAACACATGAACGCGGATACCGACTACTCCATCGCTGAAGCGGCCTTTAACAAAGGCGATACCGCGATGACCATCAACGGTCCGTGGGCCTGGTCGAACATCGATAAGAGCAAGGTGAACTACGGCGTAACGCTGCTGCCAACCTTCAAAGGCAAAGCGTCTAAACCGTTTGTCGGCGTACTGAGCGCCGGTATTAACGCCGCCAGCCCGAACAAAGAACTGGCGAAAGAGTTCCTCGAAAACTACCTGCTGACCGATCAGGGTCTGGATGAAGTGAACAAGGACAAACCGCTGGGTGCCGTCGCGCTGAAATCCTTCCAGGAAGAGTTAGCGAAAGATCCACGTATCGCGGCCACCATGGGTAACGCCGAGAAAGGCGAAATCATGCCGAACATCCCGCAGATGTCTGCATTCTGGTATGCCGTTCGTACCGCAGTGATCAACGCCGCCAGCGGTCGTCAAACCGTTGATGCTGCGCTGAAAGATGCACAAGGTCGTATCACCAAGTAATGCTGTAGCGCACGTGCCGGATGGCGGCATGAATGCCTTATCCGGCCTACAAATCACTGTAGGCCTGATAAGCGCAGCGCCATCAGGCATTTTTGCCGACAGATGTTCAAAGTTGTAGAGGAAGATCCCCATGGATGTCATTAAAAAGAAATACTGGTGGCAAAGCGACACGCTGAAATGGTCAGTGATGGGTCTGCTGGGTCTGCTGGTGGGCTACCTTGTTGTTTTGATGTACGCTCAGGGGGAGTACCTGTTTGCCATCATGACGCTTATTTTAAGCTCTGCTGGCCTGTATATTTTCGCCAACCGTAAAGCCTATGCCTGGCGCTATGTCTATCCTGGCGTGGCTGGTATGGGGTTATTTGTTCTGTTCCCACTCATTTGCACCATTGCAATTGCCTTTACCAACTACAGCAGTACCAACCAACTGACCTTTGAACGCGCCCAGGAAGTCCTGATGGACCGTTCTTATCAGGCGGGTAAAACCTACAACTTTGGTCTGTATCCGGCGGGTACGGAGTGGCAACTGGCCCTCACCGACGGTGAAACAGGTAAAAATTATGTCTCCGACGCCTTTAAATTTGGCGGCGAGCAGAAACTACAACTGAAAGAAGCCGAAGCGCTGCCAGCAGGTGAACGTGCCACGCTGCGTATCATCACGCAAAACCGCCAGGCGCTGACCCAACTGACCGCCGTGCTGCCGGATGACAGCAAGGTGATTATGAGCTCGCTGCGCCAGTTCTCCGGTACGCAGCCGCTGTATACGCTTGCTGATGACGGCACGCTCACCAACAATCAGAGCGGCATAAAATACCGTGCCAATAACGATATTGGTTACTACCAGTCACTCGCGCTAGACGGTAGCTGGGGTACAGAGAAACTCAGCCCAGGCTATACCGTCGCCATCGGCTGGGATAACTTCACCCGCGTCTTTACCGATGAAGGCATTCAGAAACCGTTCTTCGCGATCTTTATCTGGACCGTCGTCTTCTCAGTGCTCACCGTCATCCTGACCGTTGCCGTCGGTATGATTCTGGCCTGTCTGGTGCAATGGGAATCGCTGAAAGGCAAAGCGATTTATCGCGTGCTGCTGATTCTGCCTTACGCCGTGCCGTCGTTTATCTCGATACTGATTTTCAAGGGGTTATTTAACCAGAGCTTCGGTGAAATCAACATGATGTTGAGCGCGCTGTTCGGCATCAAGCCGGCCTGGTTCAGCGACCCAACCACCGCGCGTTCGATGATTATCATCGTCAACACCTGGCTGGGCTATCCGTACATGATGATCCTGTGCATGGGGCTGCTGAAGGCGATTCCCGACGATCTGTATGAAGCCTCGGCAATGGATGGCGCTGGCCCATTCCAGAACTTCTTTAAGATTACGCTGCCGTTGCTGATCAAGCCGCTGACGCCGCTGATGATCGCCAGCTTCGCCTTTAACTTTAACAACTTCGTGCTGATTCAGCTGTTGACCAACGGTGGCCCAGACCGACTCGGTACCACCACGCCAGCCGGTTATACCGACCTGCTCGTCAGTTACACCTACCGTATCGCCTTTGAAGGCGGCGGCGGTCAGGACTTCGGTCTGGCGGCGGCGATAGCCACCCTGATCTTCCTGCTGGTCGGTGCGCTGGCCATTGTGAACCTGAAAGCCACACGTATGAAGTTTGATTAAGGGAGACAACGATCATGGCTATGGTACAACCCAAATCTCAGAAACTGCGTCTCTTCACCACGCACCTGCTGCTACTGATTTTCATTGCGGCGATTATGTTCCCGCTGCTGATGGTCATTGCCATCTCGCTACGCGAAGGTAACTTCGCCACCGGCAGTCTGATCCCGGAAAATATCTCCTGGGAGCACTGGAAACTGGCGCTGGGCTTTAGCGTTGAGCACGCGGATGGCCGCGTGACGCCGCCTCCGTTCCCGGTGCTGCTGTGGCTGTGGAACTCGGTGAAAGTGGCCACCATTACCGCGATCGGTATCGTGACCCTCTCCACCACCTGTGCTTACGCCTTCGCCCGCATGCGCTTCCCAGGTAAAGCCACGTTGCTGAAAGGCATGCTGATTTTCCAGATGTTCCCGGCGGTACTGTCGCTGGTGGCGTTATATGCCTTGTTTGACCGTCTGGGCCAGTACATTCCGTTTATCGGTCTGAACACCCACGGTGGCGTGATCTTCGCCTACCTTGGCGGCATTGCGCTGCACGTCTGGACAATCAAGGGGTATTTCGAAACCATCGACGGTTCACTGGAAGAAGCGGCCGCGCTGGATGGCGCAACGCCGTGGCAGGCATTCCGCCTGGTGCTGTTGCCGTTGTCGGTGCCGATTCTGGCGGTGGTGTTCATTCTGTCGTTCATCGCCGCAATTACCGAAGTCCCGGTCGCCTCACTGTTGTTGCGTGATGTGAACAGCTATACCCTGGCAGTCGGTATGCAGCAGTATCTCAATCCACAGAACTATTTGTGGGGCGACTTTGCCGCTGCAGCCGTGCTTTCTGCTATTCCGATCACCCTGGTGTTCCTGCTGGCCCAGCGCTGGCTGGTTAACGGCCTGACGGCAGGCGGTGTGAAAGGCTAAGTTTCATCGATGTACCCGCCCGGCAACGGGCATGCCACTGCAACCCTCAACTTATGTTATCCCAACCTGTGACTGTTTTTCGGCGCTCTACGGAGCGCCCTTTTTTTATGTAATTTTGCATTGCTGTTACGATTATTTTCTTTCGTGCTCGCCATCACTGCAATTTTATTTCTCGCCTGAGCGGACATTAATTAAACAGAGTGAAGATCACAGAAAAGACAAAACGTAATTGCAATGTAAAAAATGATAATTGTCATACCTGCCTGTTAAATCCACCATCACAACACTGATAAAAAGAGCTGTATCTTCTAAGGCAGGTCTGAATGAATACCCAATATAATTCCAGTTATATTTTTTCGATTACATTAGTTGCCACATTAGGAGGACTGTTATTCGGCTACGACACCGCCGTCATCTCCGGTACCGTCGAGTCCTTAAATACGGTTTTTGTCGCCCCACAACATCTGAGCGAATCCGCCGCAAACTCACTGCTAGGCTTTTGTGTCGCCAGCGCGTTGATTGGCTGTATCATTGGTGGTGCACTGGGGGGCTATTGCAGTAACCGCTTTGGGCGTCGCGATTCACTCAAAATCGCCGCGATCCTGTTCTTTATTTCCGGCATCGGTTCCGCATGGCCGGAATTAGGATTTACCGCCATTAATCCGGATAATGCTGTTCCTGTTTATTTAGCCGGATACGTCCCCGAATTTGTTATTTATCGCATTATTGGTGGTATCGGCGTCGGGTTAGCCTCCATGCTCTCACCGATGTATATCGCAGAACTGGCCCCGGCACATATTCGTGGAAAACTGGTTTCCTTTAACCAGTTCGCGATTATTTTCGGGCAACTGATGGTCTACTGCGTAAACTATTTTATTGCCCGTTCCGGCGACGCCAGCTGGCTGAATACCGATGGCTGGCGTTATATGTTTGCCTCTGAAAGCATTCCCGCCCTGCTGTTTTTAATACTGTTGTATACCGTACCGGAAAGCCCACGCTGGCTGATGGCGCGCGGCAGACACGAGCAGGCGGAAGGTATTCTGCGCAAAATTATGGGCAGCAATCTTGCTACCCAGGCGATGCAGGAGATCAATCAGTCACTGGAGCACGGTCGCAAAACAGGCGGGCGTCTGCTGATGTTTGGCACTGCGGTCATCGTCATCGGCGTCATGCTGTCCATCTTCCAGCAGTTCGTCGGCATCAACGTTGTGCTCTACTACGCGCCGGAAGTTTTTAAAACCCTGGGCGCCAGCACCGACGTCGCGCTGTTGCAGACCATCATCGTGGGCGTAATCAACCTGAGCTTCACCGTGCTGGCGATCATGACGGTCGATAAATTTGGCCGCAAACCGCTGCAAATTATTGGCGCACTGGGTATGGCCATCGGCATGTTCAGCCTCGGTACTGCGTTTTATACCCAGGCTTCTGGTCTGGTGGCACTGCTGTCGATGCTGTTTTATGTTGCGGCATTCGCCATGTCCTGGGGCCCGGTGTGCTGGGTACTGCTGGCTGAGATTTTCCCCAACGCGATCCGTGGCAAAGCGCTCGCCATTGCGGTGGCCGCCCAGTGGCTGGCGAACTACTTTGTCTCCTGGACCTTCCCGATGATGGACAAAAATTCGTGGCTGGTTGCCCATTTCCACAACGGTTTCTCCTACTGGATTTACGGTTGCATGGGCATTCTGGCGGCGCTGTTTATGTGGAAGTTCGTACCGGAAACCAAAGGCAAAACGCTGGAAGAACTCGAAGAGCTGTGGGAACCCGCAGCAGAGAAAACGCAGCCCGCGTCTGCGCAGTAATCAACGTAAACAACACGCCGCAGCCCAATGCGGCGTGTTATTTTTTACTCACGCTTCAACCGTTTGGAATTACACAGCCACAGCGTGATCACCAGCAGCAGGATCGCCGCGGAATAGATCAACACGTCCATGGGAGCTTTATGATCGACGATGATCAACCGCACAATCGCCGTGATCCCGATATAAACAAAGTAGCGCAGCGGAAAGTGAAAACCTGACTGAAAGTACTTCACAATCAGCGCGATAAATTCAAAGTAGAGGAAGTAAACCACCAGCCCTTCCACCAGCTCGTATTTGCTGGTTTGTTCCGGCGCGAACAGCACATCCGCCAGATGCAGCGTCTCTTTGCCGAGGAATACCACCAGAATCAGCCCCAGACTCAGTAGCCCAAGATTCAACACAGTCTGTAACATCGTGGAGATAAACTCCACGCGCGGACGAGATATCGGCGTCATAGCAGCCCCTTTTGCTCAATGGCGAAGTTCCTGTATAACGCAAAAATGTGACGGAGATCTACATTTTTTGTTTATGTTTTGTTCACACAACGGTTCTTGCCGGATGGCGGCTTTGCCTTATCCGGCCTACCGTAGGCCCGGTAAGCGTGGCGTCACCGGGCGATCAACATTCACATCAACGGAAGTTCTCACTCCTGTCACTGGTCATATCGTACAAACCAAACTTACGCCCAAGCTGCTGACCACCGTCGCGCGTCAACGGCGTCCAGCCAATTGCTGCACGGCTGCGGGTTGGACCCGAAGAGAAGAGATCCAGCGGCACGGAGACATACACGCCTTTGGTGAAATCCCCTTCCCCATACTCATCCGGTGATGCATCGGTGAGGGTTGCATAACCGCCGACCACCACGCCGCTGTCGAAGCGTTTGGCGATTTCAAGGGTCCCGCCTTTATCGCCCGCCAGGTACTGCCCCACGCTGGCTTTTACCAGTACATCCTGGGCGAACGACGGGTTCCAGTACGCCGTCAGATGTCCGGTCTTCACGCTGTAGTCGGTGAATTTCATCATGTCCTGCGCACTACGCCAGTCACGCTGCTTCACATAGTTGGCGTCAACGCCAAACGCCCAATTGCTGTCCAGTGGACGGTACAGCACTTCAGCCCCTGCGCCGCCAAACATGGTTTCCAGATAGCCACCGTACACTTGTCCGTAAAACCCGTTGCCGAGTGACTGGAAGTAGTTGGCCTGCAGGTTATTCACATACACATCGTTCTGCACGTAGTCACGGACGTGAGTACGGACCCGCGGCAAATGTGAATCACTGGGCGGATTGGTATAGTTAAACTTGTCGTAGTTATTGGCCAGGTTAGCAAACAGACTGCCGGTCGTGAGCAGATGGTCTGTCACCCACAGATCTGCCGTTCCCATGACACCCAGCTGATACATATAGAAGTTTTCCGGGCCGCCCACGGATTGGTTGAGTACCGGATCAATGTGAAAATCAAAGCGTGATTTATCGATATACCAGCCCTGCTCGGTGGTCTGCGGCACCACGGGCTCCACGCGCTTTTGCGCCAGCGGTGTTTCATGGCCCAGCGGCTCGCCTTGCAGATGATCCTGCAGACTCGCAACATCTGTTTCGGTGGTGACTTGCGGTAAATTCAGGCGATTTTCCGTAATACGGATCGTACGGATCCCCTCAGGGAGGGAGTTCATTACGATCCGATTTGCCCGTTCGATCCCTTCCCGCGAGTCACGGTATTTCACCTGTTCGCCGGTCACGTACAGCGTATCGCCCTGCACCTGGAGTTTCGGATCCGCCAGCCCGGCGTTGTATTTCAGTAGCGTGAGCTGATTTGCCACCACCGAATGTTGCAGGATGGCATCCTGCGGCTGGGGCTGATATTGCGGTCGCGCGTTGTCGTTATACGTTGGTCGCAGATCGTTGAAGTTCGTGCGTAGCGTGACGCCGAACATAAAGGTATCACCGCGCTCGTAGCTGAGGTTAACGTCGGCCCAATCGGTGACGCGGTAAATGGCGCCGACGTTAAACTTGCTCTTCTGATCCAGCTTACCGGCAAAATCCTGCTGGTAGTTGTTACCCTCATATTCCAGCTTCAGGCGCAGCGGCTGCCAGGGTGTCTGGTATTCCACGCCGCCAAACAGTGACGCTGGGCCGTGGAACATCTGGCTACCGTCAATGGAGCCCGCCTGTTTATAGCTGTTATCGCGATAACAGAATTTATCGCTGTACGAGCACAGCGGATTACTCACATTGCCGCTGGTACCAAGATATCCCCAGCCAAGACCAAGCGAGAAATCAAACGGCCCCCAGGCTTTGTTGGCCACGATGTATTCCGCATCAAACAGACCGGTTCCGCCGATATCCCGTGCGCCAACCGCGACCTGCGGCATCCAGTAGCTCTCTTCCCACAATCGCAATTTGAGATCGAACGCTTTGTCTTTATACGTCTGATCGCCTGAAAATGACTCCACGCTACTGTATTTTTTGGTGCGCACATCGGTATAGCGTAAGGTCGTTTCCAGCCACGGGAACAACTGCACCGACGCGGAGTAGTAGCGGTACTGATCGTTATCGCGGTAGTTGAGGCTCATTTCCCCTTCACGCGCCATCCGCGCGGTTGGCGTTTGCAGCAGCCCCACGCCGCCAAAGTCAGACTGGGAAGGCCCAATCGGCGCAGGGTACGTTTCACCGTGGCAGGCCGTGCTGATACCCAGCGCCAGCAGGCTGAGCAGATAAGTTTTTCTCATTATTCAGGTATCCGCTGGGTCAGAGTGCGAAGAATGTCGGCATTGATTTGATCCGGGGCGCGGCTCCAGACAGAGTCAGACAGCCCAACAAAAATGATGCTGCCGGGCATCGGCTCAACGTGACGTTTATTCCAGTAAGCGACCGGTACTTTTTGCGTGCGTCCATCGGGATAGACCACCCACGCATAGCTGCGATCTGCACCACTCAGCAGGCTTTGTCCGGCGAGATAGCTGGCGATATCACGCCCTGGCATAAACGGCTGTTTACCCGGATGATTGATCGCGCCAAACAGGGTGATTTCCGTTGGCTGAGGCCCAACCCACAGCGTGTAGTTGCCTTGCAACGGCGGATTCCCCCGTTCACTCACCCGCACCGCGTCCGGGTCGAGATTCACCCGCTGTCTGCCGGTTACCTTCAGGGTCTGAATTTGCTGGCGTAGCGTGTTGATAGCGGCTGCATCGTCGCCGCCTTCTTCTGCACTCAGCGCCGCCAGCCGTCCCAACAGCGCCTGTTGCTGGCGCTGCGCGGTAACCGTCGCCAGCTCTTCCCCGATCACCGCCGCGGGCCACCAGCTATTCGCCAGCGTGGGTTGACCCACCAGATCGATAAGATGTTCCGCGCCGGTCAGCGTTTTCGGTTCTGCACTGCCTGAGGTGATCACTTTTACCGTTCCTGCGGCAAAAACAGATGCCGCACAAAGGCTAAACGTCAGCGCGGTAATCATTCGTTTCATCATGATTTTGCCGCCTTGATCAGCGTGGTCTTCACCGGGAAATAATTCGCACCCAGATACTGCACTGACTGGCGAATCATCCCGTCACTGTCGATCCAGTAACGGTTATGCCAGCGAGTCCGATCGGTGGTGACTTCTTCATCCAGTACGCGTACCGGAGTGTCTTCACTGGCAACCCGAATGCTGTCAGTGCCATCCCATCTGAAGACCGAACGGGCGGTGGCGTAGCGCACCTGCTTATGCTCGGTCCAGCCCATCGTGCGGGTCCAGGTGACGCCATCAACAATCTGGTTTGGTTTGATAAGCGGGTCCGCCGCCAGATTATTCACCGCGATCAGGTTGTCTCCGCCCAGCAGCGTTTTCACCAGACGCCCGTGTTGCGTCACGAGCATGGCCTGGTCCTGGGTGACCCATTTCTGCTGCCCGTTTTCAGCGAAAGCGAGCACCACAAACAGCTGCGGACCGCCGTTAAGCTGCATGTACTGGCTGGCGTAAGGCATGTTGTGGATATCATCATCCGTCATCTGTACGCCGGGAGTACCCAACACGCTTTGCCACAGCGAATGACCCAGCCCTTCGGTGGTAGCTGAACACGCCTGTAATAACAGACAAACCAATATGAGCGCGGGTCGCTTCAAGACGCTTCTCCAGAGGGGCAAAATAACCACACCGAAGTGTGGTTAGAATTAATCCCCGTCATTCTTCACGTTGCAGATGCGTTAGCTACGTTCACTCACCCCGGTCACATAGCTATCTATGCTCCCGGGGACTCACTCACTTGCCGCCTTCCTGCATCGCGAATTATTTAGGGGCTACGTACCGGTATTACTGGGTACTGGTGGTCGTGGTGGTGGTGGTTCCGGTATTCGAACCATCGCCACCGCCGGTTGCCGCCAGGGCGACCCCCACCGCGGAGCTTACGGTGCTCACGCTGGTTGCGGAGGAACTTCCTGCCGAAACCGACGCGGCTGCCGACCCTGCCGCCTCTCCCACCTGAACAGGGGCAGCATAGACAGAGGTCGTCGCAAGCGCAGATATAGCCAACAGGCCATACAGTACTTTTTTCATCACAATATCCCTTCATGGTATGAATGGAGATTTACCCAAAAGAATTTCGGGCGAGATCGAGTATACACAACCGAAAGTGTGTAAATTACGCCGCGCAGGAATTTAAGATAATTAGAAAAAAGTGGGAATAAATATTATTTAAAATATTTAAATCAATACAAATCAATCATATGTAATAAATACATAAATAATGCAACATCCGTAAAATCTGAAAATCACGGCGTTAAATATAACGTGATAATATTATTTTAGGATTAAGCTCAATTCAATTTCATGTCACGAAGAAGACAAGATGAATTATCTTATAAAAAAAAGCCGATAATAATATCGGCTTTTTTTATAAGTAATCAGCAAATTCATTCGAATTGCAGCAAGGCGGCAAGATCGTTAATCCCCGGGAGCATAGATTACTATGTGACCGGGGTTAACGAACGCAGCCAACACCGCTGCGGTTCGAAGGAAGAAGCTGATTAACGCCAGGACTTATAACGGTTAATCAAACCGTTGGTCGAGCAATCATGGCTGTTAATCTCTTGATCATCGTTCAACTCAGGCAGAATGCGGTTCGCCAGCTGTTTGCCCAGCTCTACGCCCCACTGGTCGAAGGTGAAGATGTTCAGGATAACGCCCTGAGTAAAGATTTTATGCTCATACAGCGCAATCAGCGCACCCAGGCTGTACGGAGTGATTTCGCGCAGCAGGATAGAGTTCGTAGGACGGTTGCCTTCGAACACTTTGAACGGCACAACGTGGTCCAGCGTCGCCGGATCTTTACCCTGGTCGCGGTATTCTTGTTCAACCACTTCACGAGACTTGCCAAACGCCAGCGCTTCGGTCTGGGCGAAGAAGTTAGACAGCAGCTTCGGATGGTGGTCAGACAGCGGGTTATGCGTGATAGCCGGAGCGATGAAATCGCACGGCACCATTTTGGTCCCCTGGTGGATCAACTGATAGAACGCATGCTGACCGTTGGTCCCCGGCTCACCCCAGATGATTGGGCCAGTCTGGTAATCCACCGCATTGCCGTTACGGTCAACGTATTTACCGTTGGATTCCATGTTGCCCTGCTGGAAGTAGGCCGCAAAGCGGTGCATATACTGGTCGTACGGCAGGATGGCTTCGGTTTCGGCACCATAGAAGTTGTTGTACCAGATACCGATCAGCGCCAGCAGTACCGGCAGGTTTTTCTCCGCTGGGGTGGTGGAGAAATGTTTATCCATGGCGTGCGCGCCGGACAGCAGTTCAACGAAGTTGTCGTAGCCCACGGACAGGATGATCGACAGACCAATCGCTGACCACAGGGAATAACGACCGCCAACCCAGTCCCAGAACTCGAACATGTTGGCCGTATCGATACCGAACTCACCGACTGCTTTCGCATTGGTGGACAGCGCCGCGAAGTGTTTCGCCACGTGTTTTTCATCACCGGCGGTCGCCAGGAACCAGTCGCGCGCGCTATGGGCGTTGGTCATGGTTTCCTGGGTGGTGAAGGTTTTAGAGGCGACCAGGAACAGCGTGGTTTCCGGGTTCACTTTCTTCAGTACTTCGGCGATGTGTGTACCATCGACGTTAGACACAAAGTGCATATTCAGGTGATTTTTGTACGGACGCAGCGCTTCGGTCACCATGAACGGACCGAGGTCGGAGCCACCGATACCGATGTTCACCACATCCGTAATCGCTTTGCCGGTGTAGCCTTTCCAGCTGCCGGAGATAATCGCTTCAGAGAAGGATTTCATCTTCTCCAGCACCGCATTCACTTCCGGCATCACATCTTTGCCGTCCACGATGATCGGAGTATTGCTACGGTTGCGCAGCGCCACATGCAGCACTGCACGATCTTCCGTACGGTTGATCTTCTCACCGGAGAACATGGACTTGATAGCACCGCTCAGGTCGGTCTCTTTTGCCAGGTCCTGCAGTTTCGCCAGCGTTTCTTCGGTGATGCGGTTTTTGGAAAAATCCACCAGCATCAAATCGTCAAACGTTGCGGAAAACTTGGCGAAACGATCGCTATCTTTCGCGAACAAGTCCGCGATCGTAACGTCTTTCATCTCTTCAAAGTGTTTTTGTAGTGCCTGCCAGGCTGAGGTCTGCGTTGGATTGATGTTTTTCATTAGCAATACTCTTCTGATTTTGAGAATTGTGACTGAGATCGATTGTAACGCCAGTCACAGAAAAGTGTGATTGTTTTAGTGCCGTTGTCCTGGCGTCCATCAAACAGGGGTAATTATAAGCTCGGTTACTCAGGGCTACAGCAGCATGAAAAATCCGCATAATCCCAGCATTGACAGTATCCCTCACACCTTTTATTTATAAATACGGTATTTGCGCCTGCACCGGTTTCCGTTCTGCCTTTGTGCCATGGTCGCTCTATTCATTCCCTGACACGAGGTAGTTATGACTGATGTAGTTGTCTCCAAGTTTGGCGGTACCAGCGTCGCGGATTTCGACGCCATGAACCGCAGCGCTGATGTGGTGCTTTCCGATGCTAACGTCCGTTTAGTGGTGCTTTCCGCTTCAGCGGGTATTACTAACCTGCTGGTCGCTTTGGCTGAAGGGCTGGAGGCAACTGAACGCTTCGAGAAACTCGACGCTATTCGTCAGATCCAGTTCGATATTCTGGAGCGTTTGCGTTATCCAAACGTGATCCGCGAAGAGATCGAACGTCTGCTGGAAAATATCACCACGCTGGCGGAAGCGGCTTCGCTGGCGACCTCAACCGCGCTGACTGACGAACTGGTCAGCCACGGTGAACTGATGTCCACCCTGCTGTTTGTCGAAATCCTGCGCGAGCGTAATGTTCAGGCGCAGTGGTTTGACGTGCGTAAAGTGATGCGTACCAACGATCGTTTTGGTCGCGCAGAACCAGATGTCGTGGCGCTGTCTGAACTGGCCACGCTGCAGCTGGCACCGCGCCTTGAAGAAGGTCTGGTGGTAACCCAGGGCTTTATCGGCAGCGAAAGCAAAGGCCGCACTACCACGCTGGGGCGCGGCGGCAGCGACTATACCGCCGCCTTGCTGGCAGAAGCCCTGCACGCCGCACGCGTCGATATCTGGACCGATGTACCGGGCATTTACACGACCGACCCGCGCGTGGTGCCAGCCGCAAAACGCATTGATGAAATTGCCTTTGAAGAGGCCGCAGAACTGGCGACCTTCGGCGCAAAAGTCCTGCACCCGGCGACGCTGCTCCCTGCCGTGCGTAGCGATATTCCGGTGTTTGTCGGCTCCAGCAAAGACCCCAAAGCGGGTGGCACGCTGGTGTGTAATAAAACCGAGAATCCACCGCTATTTCGTGCCCTGGCGCTGCGTCGCAAGCAAACGCTGCTGACGCTGCATAGCCTGAATATGCTGCATTCTCGCGGGTTTTTAGCGGAGGTGTTCGGCATCCTGGCGCGCCACAATATCTCGGTGGATTTGATAACAACCTCAGAAGTCAGCGTCGCACTGACGCTGGATACCACCGGTTCAACGTCCACCGGCGATACGCTGCTCACGCAATCCCTGCTGATGGAGCTGTCTGCGCTGTGCCGGGTCGAGGTCGAAGAAGGTCTGGCATTGGTCGCCCTGATCGGGAACGACCTGTCTAAAGCCTGCGGCGTGGGAAAAGAGGTGTTCGGCGTGCTGGAACCGTTCAACATCCGCATGATTTGCTACGGCGCATCCAGCCATAATCTGTGCTTCCTGGTGCCGGGCAGCGAAGCCGAGCAGGTCGTACAGAAACTGCATCATAATTTGTTTGAGTAATACCAGCCGGATAGCGGATGCGGCGAAACGCCTTATCGGGCCTACGGGGAATTCGTAGGCCCGATAAGCGGCAATACCATCGGGCAACACTGTCATGACATCACTGTCTCATATAACAGTCGGTCCAGTTCCCTGACATCGCCTTCCCGGCTATCCGGTAACACCGGTGGCGTTTCGCCTCGCGCCAGCTCCTCGCGGATAAACGCATGCAGCAGTGGGCGACGCAGTCCATATTCCGCTTCCCCTGCCCGCTGTTTGCGTTCCAGCAGGTCGTCTATCTCCTGACGCAGCGGCGCATCCAGCTCGCTCCCCGCCAACAGTTCGGCAAAGCGCATGGGTGGCACGCCTTTTCCCGCTTCAACCCAACGCACGGCCAGCAACGGACGCAGCACGTAGAAGTATTTTTTTAGTCGCACTTCATTGCCTTGCAGATAGCCACGGAAGTTTTTTCGCGCCATCGAATAATAGTGCCAGCGGGCACGCACAGGCGAAAACCATTTTGGCACCAGCGCTTTCAACGCAGACACCGTCGCGTCATCCTGCTGATAAACCACCGGCGAATCCAGCCACTCGATAAGCGTCGGGTTAGCCCCTTTCAGCAGACCCAACGCTTTACGCCACTCCCAGCCGCACACGTCCAGTTCATCGTCTATAGGCAGTTCAATAACATCACGCGGCGCTTCCACCCGCAGATACCATTCTGGCGGATGAACGTACAAAAATCGCACGTCGTAATCACTGTCCGGAGAGGCGAATCCCCAGCCACGGCTGCCGGATTCACAGGCGTACAGCACCTTCACGCCATAGCGCTGTTCCACCTTTTTTAGCTGGCGCACTACCCGTTCGCGCATCGCGGCGTTCACTCCGTTATTGCTCATTTTACTTATCCTTTTATATTCACCAGACCGTGCAGAACCTGGTCCAGACCACCAAATACCGAGATTTTATCGATACGCTCCGCCACTCTCTCGAGGGTTTCCAGCTCTTTTAAACGCAGCGCCACCGGGTTGTTTTCCATCACTTTCGCTGTGTTCAACAACGAGCGCGTGGCGGCCGTTTCTTCACGTCGACGAATGACGTTGGCCTGCGCCGATTTTTCAGCCTCCACCAGCTGCGACAGGATGGTTTTCATATCGCCGGGCAGCACGATATCTTTCACGCCCAGCGAAGCGACCTCAATGCCAAACGGCGTCATGCGGTTCTTCACCTGCGTGCTTACCACGTCGTCAATCACCTGCTTATCTTCCAGCAGTTCGTCCAGCGTTCGGGTACCAACCGCCTCGCGCAGCGCAAACTGCAGCTCACGGTACAAGTGATCCAGTGGTTTTGTCAGTTGGCCAAACGCCTGTAATACACCGCTGTAGCGCCAGTTCGCCGCCAGATTCAGACGCAGGTTGACCTTATCTTTGGTCAGGATCTCCTGCCCGCCGACCTCCAGTACCTGCAAGCGGGTATCAACGACTTCCGCTTCCACCAGATGATTCACCTTCCAGTACGCACTCAGACCCGGCGGCAACAGCGCCTGCGTCTCACCATCAATTTTCAGCACACCGACGTGCCAGGCCGGAACCTGCACCGTTAAGATCGCGTCACGACCTTTTACCGCACCGCTACGGCGTGGCTGTAACACGGCATTCATCACGTCCGTTGGGACCTGAACCTGACGCGTATCCATGCGTACCAACGTTAACGCCTCCTCGGCTCGCCAGTACAGACAACGGGTTGAAGGCGGTAAAATTTCCTGCAAGACGCCGTTCACATACAGCGCACCGGCTTCGGTATCGGTTAAATCTGCCGCCACACAGTACTGTTCCACCCACGCAGGCTGGAAGCGACGCAGGTACTCTGCCAACGCCTCAGGAACATCACTGCCATCGGCATTTACCACCAGAACATCCGGTGTGTTAAACCACGGCAAACGGTGTTCACCTGCATTCAGCACTTTGTAGTAGTCACCCTGACGGGATAACAGACCAAGCTGGCCTTTACGAATAGTGATTTTCTTCATCATTTTGTATTCCTTATTGTGAGTCAGGCGCGGGGGCAGGGGCGAAGCGGCAGGGGAATTCCCTTTTGCCTGTCGCACGGCGTCATTACCGGCAGCCTGTTTTGGGCGGTGCTGACTGCGCACGAACCCGTTTTATTTCTATGATTAACAACCAGTTTTCATTTGGAGGATGAAATTGGGAATCGAACCCACTTGGTGGTCATCGGCTGACGGAACACCCCGGGAAAACAGCCTGTGCCGTTCCTGACGTGCCGGCGGGGTTTAACCCCCTGCGTTTTCAGCGTTGTTGACGTATCAGGTATTGCCAGAAGCGTGCCAGAAAGAAAAATCATCAAATTTATTTTTTATTTCATTGATTAATATAGTTTTTATTTTTAACACTCAGATTAATGATTGCCGTTGCGCAGAGATTTTTTTATCTTCCAATATCGATATTTATCTTTATGGATAAAGTATGAAAAAGCGGCGGGTGGTGATTGGCGTTCTGGGCACGGTGCTGGATAAGCGCGGTAAACGGGCGAATCGGTTTAAGAAATGGCGCCCTACGGTTGGACTGTGCCAGCAGGCTGATTTCCCCATCGACAGACTGGAACTGCTCCACCAGCCGCGCGACGAAAGCATGGCACAGCGGCTGATTGAAGATGTCGCCCTGCTCTCTCCTCATACCGAGGTGCGCCCGCATGCGGTGACCATTAACGACCCGTGGGATTTTGAGGAGGTTTACGCCGCGTTCCTCGACTTCGCCACCCACTACACATTTGATACTGAAAACGAAGAGTATCTGGTGCATATCACTACCGGCACACACGTGGCGCAGATTTGTTGGTTCCTGCTGACGGAGGCGCGCTATCTGCCGGCCAGCCTTTTGCAATCCAGCCCGGCACCGCGAGGTTCATCTGATGAGGCCGTCGCCGCAGGTGTCTGCTCGGTTATCGATCTCGATTTAAGCCGCTATACCACGCTGACCAGCCGCTTTCAGCGTGAGCAGCAGCAATCGGTCTCCTTCCTGAAAGCCGGTATTGATACCCGTAATGCCACGTTTAATACGCTCATCGACCGTATTGAGCGCGTGGCGCTGCGCTCGACCGATCCGATTCTACTGACTGGTCCCACCGGTGCGGGGAAATCGTTCCTCGCCAAACGGATTTTTCAGCTACGCCAGTCACGCCATCTGGTGGCCGGTAAACTGGTAGCGGTTAACTGCGCCACCCTGCGCGGTGACAACGCGATGTCGACATTATTCGGACACGTCAAAGGGGCGTTTACCGGCGCGCTCACACCACGCACCGGGCTGTTGCGCGAGGCTGACGGTGGGGTGTTATTTCTCGATGAGATTGCCGAACTGGGGCTGGACGAGCAGGCTATGCTGCTGAAAGCGATTGAAGAAAAAACCTTTTTTCCGTTTGGTGGCGACAAAGAGGTGCACAGCGATTTCCAGTTGATTGCCGGGACGCATCGCGATATGCAGCAGTGGGTGGCAGAAGGTCGTTTTCGCGAAGATCTCTACGCGCGCATCAATATGTGGCGCTTTGCCCTGCCCGGTCTGGCGCAGCGGCGGGAAGATATCGCCCCCAACATTGAGTATGAGCTACAACGATTCTCCAGCCTCAAACAGGTGCAGACTCGCTTTGATAAAGAGGCGCGCGAGCGCTATCTGGCTTTTGCCTGTTCACCAAAGGCGCAGTGGCGCGGCAACTTTCGCGAGCTGAGTTCATCCGTTGCACGCATGGCGACGCTGGCCGAACAGGGGCGCATCACGCTCGCGCTGGTCGAAGAGGAGATAGCGTTGCTGCAGGAAAGCTGGCAGCTCACCGATTCACAACCGGAATTCGATCTGGACATTGACCTGTTTGATAAGCGTCAGTTAGAAACGGTGATCGACGTCTGCCAACGCAGCGCATCGTTGTCTGAAGCGGGCCGCGAGCTGTTTGCCGTTTCCCGGCTGAAGAAAGCCAATCCTAACGACGCCGACCGCCTGCGCAAATATCTGGCCCGTTTTGGGCTGAGCTGGGAAAGCCTTCACTGCGGAACATGAACATAATTTGTTTGAATAATATTCCATCACGCGATAAACAATAACTATAGCCGGGCTCGATCCCGGCTTGTTTATAACAACACAACACATTTCAATCGCAAGGAATACACCATGCTCGCTACTCTTACGCGGCTGTTCCCGTTATGGGCGCTGCTGCTCTCTGTTATTGCGTATTACACGCCATCCACTTTTACACCTGTCGGGCCATTCGTGCCGTCGCTGCTGATGCTGATTATGTTCGGCATGGGCGTGCACCTGAAAGTGGACGATTTTAAACGCGTCCTCTCTCGCCCTGCACCAGTCGCCGCAGGGATTTTCTTGCATTATCTGGTGATGCCGCTCGCCGCGTGGCTTCTGGCTCTGGCCTTCCATATGCCACCGGAACTGTCTGCGGGTATGGTACTGGTCGGTAGCGTCGCCAGCGGGACCGCCTCTAACGTGATGATCTATCTGGCAAAAGGTGACGTTGCGCTTTCTGTGACTATTTCATCCGTTTCAACGTTGGTGGGCGTTGTCGCCACGCCGCTGCTGACACGCCTGTATGTCGATGCACATATTCAGGTCGATGTGATGGGTATGCTGCTCAGCATCCTGCAAATTGTGGTGATCCCGATTGCTTTAGGGCTGGTTATTCATCATCTGTTCCCACGAGTTGTAAAGGCCGTGGAGCCGTATCTGCCTGCGTTTTCCATGGTGTGCATTCTGGCGATCATCAGCGCGGTGGTCGCAGGTTCCGCGTCACATATTGCGTCGGTTGGCTTTGTGGTGATTATCGCGGTGATTCTGCATAACACCATTGGTCTGCTTGGCGGTTACTGGGGTGGAAAACTGTTTGGCTTTGACGAGTCCACCTGCCGCACGCTGGCCATTGAAGTCGGGATGCAGAACTCAGGGCTGGCAGCAGCGCTGGGTAAAATCTACTTTGGGCCGTTGGCGGCACTGCCCGGCGCGCTGTTCTCCGTCTGGCATAACTTGTCTGGCTCGCTGCTGGCGGGGTACTGGTCCGGTAAGACGATTACTGAGAAACGCCACTCGGTAAAACAACACTAACCCTCATGAATGGAGGAGACATCCTCCATTTTATCCTTCCTCATTTGACATTCATCACAAAACAACAAATATCAACATAAAACAAATTCCATAACTATTTTTTTTATTTCATATAGTTAAATAACAAAACGCATATAAACATCAAAACCACACCATCTTCAAATGTTGATTTATTTTGTTTTAGTTGGGAATATAATTCCACTACAACACAGATAAAACCCTTACCCTATCTTCGAGGCCGCTATGAAAAAAATTGCGATTATTGGAAGCAGTGGAGGCAACCTCTACAACCTGGGTGGCGCAGAGCCAGAGAAGTTACTCCAGGAAATTTACCAGCAGTGCGAAGCAGCAGGCGTAGAAGTTGCCGCTCTACAGTTTATTGCGGCTGAAGCCTCAATGGACGTTGCCAAACCCCATACACCGGCATCCGTTTATGCACTAACCACAGAAAACCAACAAAAACCACAATGTATCTTTCAGGGCCAACTTTCCGAGGTGAACGCCTCAGTGGTGGAGAGCGATCGCCGCATTGCTGAGATGATCCGCAACGGTGAGATCGACGGGATCGTCGTGATGAGCGCCGATCCGGTGAAAGCCAACCAGGCTGTCTTCGCCGCCGCCGTCGAGATGAAAACACCGATTGTCGGCACCGGAGGTACATCAATGGCGCTGGTGGCGGCAAAAGGGGCAAATGTGGTCGCAACATCCGGGACGACAGGCACCACCAGCCGCACCCGCGCCGTTTCCTTCGTGGCATCACTGTGTAAACACTGGGGGATCAAGTACAAACCCCAGTTGGGTAGCGCCTCTCCTTCACAGGGTGGTTCAGGGAAAAGTCTGCTCAAGCGCTTTAATATTCGTAGCATCATGATTCCTGCCTTGCCGGGCTTTATCGCCATGGCGATTGTACTCGCGCTGAGCCACATTCCGGGACTGGAAAAACTCAATGATATCTTTGAGATTCTGCTGAAGGGGCTGCCTGTTTTAGTTGCCGTTCTCGCCGCCAAACAGATCTCCGAGCTGGATGAAGTCTCTATTGTTGCCGGGGTAGTCGCCGGGGTGCTCTCCGTTGAAGGCGGTTTGATCGGCGGGATTATCGGCGGTCTGATGGCCGGTATTTTCGTTCG
Organism: Citrobacter sp. wls711; assembly: GCF_005281055.1. Taxonomy (NCBI): domain Bacteria; kingdom Pseudomonadati; phylum Pseudomonadota; class Gammaproteobacteria; order Enterobacterales; family Enterobacteriaceae; genus Citrobacter; species Citrobacter sp. wls711. Next base: position 82,221 of record NZ_SZXC01000024.1, read on the forward strand.
CTGGCTGTTTGAGTTGTGCCTGAACTGGCGCTTCCCGATGACCACCGTCAACATTGTTGCCGGCGGGATCTCGGGCCTTGCCGCCGGATTGATCATGCACTACCTGTTAAGCCCGCTGGCATTGTCTGCAGGTAATTACATCAAACTGGCTATCGAAAGCACGCTGGCATTCAGCCCTATTCTTGCCGGGCTGTTGGCGGGTCTGGTTATCTGGCCAGCCATCCTGGGCGGTGTCTACCACGCGGTCATCCTGCCGCTGGTACTGCTGGAGATGGAAAAATCCGGCGTCAGCTTCCTCGGCGCAGTCGATATGGTGGGTCTGGTAATGGTCGCTGCCGGAATTAACCTCGCCAACGTCATCGCCCCACGAGAAAAAAGTGAAGCCGCCGTCGCCACACCCGGTTTGCTCATTAATCTGGGTTTTGGGACCTTTGTTGAATCGGCCTACCCCTTCATGTTTGCCAACAAAATTGTCTTTGGTTCAGCCATCGTCTGGGCTGGCCTGGGCGGCATGATGCTCGGTTTCTTTAACGTCAAAGGCGTGGCTTATGTCCCTGCTTTTGCTTCCCCGTTTTTATCCAGCAATGCGCTACAGATGGCGATTGTGATGGTGACCGTCATGGCATTGACCTGTATTTCCACCATTATTGCCAACCGTTTTAAGGCTGTCGTCCAGAAAGAATCCGCAGCGTCAGTCCAGTAATTAATGCACCAACACCAGAGGTACACCATGTTTAAAGGCGATATGAATAAAAAACGCGCCAAAGCGTTACAGAAAGTGAAAGATGCCATCGCGCTGCACGGCGGGCAAACCATCCTCAGTACGGGGATCACCGGCGACGATGCTCGTCTGGCAAAAGCGGTATGCGAGGCAGGCGTTAAGCTGCTGGAGCCGAACCACCCTGCGCTGGCACTGGCGCGTGGCCATAAAGGAGTGAGTAACATGCACGCGGCGGAACAAATTCGCCACGAAATCACCAATAGCCAGATGGCTGAAGCGGTACACGGCGTGCGTAATGTGGTGCCTGACGACATCTTCATTACCGTCGGTATCGCAGGCGGTTTTACCGAAACGCTGCCAGTGCCGCTTAGCGAAACGGAGATTCTGGAGATTGCCCGTGCAGGAGCCGACGGTTTACACACTCACAAATCCGACTGGGATGATCTGCAGGACATCGTCAATCTCGCCCATCAGTATGGCCTGACTGTTGATGCTTATATTGGCCATCCGGATGATCTGCATACCTTTGGTATCCCTGCGCGCACGCCGGAAGAGGTTGCCAGCGTGGCGAAGCGAATGCAGGAGGTTGGTGTCGATATGATCGGTCTGATGACCGGCATGAGCTATGAAGGCGTGGCCGCGGGCGATATTCCGCAGGCGATTAAAGATCGCCTGCAGGCGCTGGTCGCCGCAGTAGATGTCCCGACACTGGCAGAAGGTGGCATAAACCTCGCCAATGCCAAAGCGTTTAAGGATACCGGCGTCAATATTCTGGTCGTCGGTACGGCCATCGACAATATGGTCTGCAACGCCGCTAAAGAGGCCGTCACGCCGTTTATTACGCATTGATACCACGGAGAAAAGAAATATGTTGCTGGTCACCGATCTGGATGGAACATTACTGACATCGCAAAAGACAATCAGTCCACGCACACGTCAGGCATTAGTTGAGTTCCACCAGCGCGGTGGCCTGCTGGCCGCCTGTTCCGCCAGACCGGTTTCCTCAATAGTGCGTCTGTTACAGCAGCAGCATGCTGACGGACTTTTTGGCTGGTGCGCCGGATTCAACGGAGGTCAAATCCTTGAGATGGCGCAGCAACGTATTATTCATTCCTCCGCGCTATCCTGTATGAATCTTCGGGATATTGACCGACATATTTCACTTGCCCGCTATCCTCACCATTTCTTTAGCGCGGAGGCTATTTATCACCGTTATGATCGACTCATTGCACCATGGACGACTTATGAGGCGGCCTTATTTGAACTACCACTTATTGCAGCTGCACCTGGGAATATCTTTAATCGTCATGATATTTATAAAATCACGTTGGTAGCAGCACAATCTAAAATAAATGCACTTTATACCAAAGTGAATAATAGATTGCCTTATGGCTATACCGCGACAATCACCGGTGGGAATTATATTGATATTCAGAGTGACGAGATAAATAAAGGTTATGCAATAAACAAGTTAATTCAACAGCTGAATATATCTACTGAAAAGGTTGTTGCGATTGGCGATCAGCAGAATGATATCAGTATGTTTGCCTCTGCCGGCATCGGTATCGCAATGGGCAATGCACCTGATGTGGTAAAACAGCAGGCCAGCTATGTGACGGCCTCTAATGATGATGAGGGTATTATCTGTGCCCTGGAGTGGTTGCGTTGCTCTGCGCATCCAGTTACCATGCGCCAAAGCACGATGCTGGCGGAAAATGATGAACCCGATTAAAAGAAGAAAACATATTCTTGATGAATTAAGCAAATTCGGTGAAGTGACGGTTATCAAATTATCGGAAACGTTAAAAGTCACATCAGAGACCATTCGCCGCGACCTCTCCATCCTGGAGTCCGAAGGGCAAATTACCAAGATCCACGGCGGTGCGGTCAAAAAACAGGTTGTTCAGGAAGACGAGTTTGGCGCGCGGATAGATATACACCGCGAAGAAAAAATGGCAATTGGTAGACTTGCCGCCGGAATGGTTAGCGAGCACGACACCCTATTTATTGACTCCTGTACAACCAATCTTATTCTGGCCGCACAATTACCTCCATTGGCCTATTCTGTTATTACCAACTCTGCGTTAATTGCCGATAAAATCAAAGAGAATAATCTTCAGGCTCGCGTTTATGTATTGGGTGGCGAATATGATTACCATTTTCGCGCTAACCTCGGCGTCTCGGTTTGTCAGCAAATTAATGCCATTCACGCCGATCTCTGCTTCATCGGCGCAGGTGGAATCTCGCCTCAACACGGTGTACTGGTGAAAAGCTTTGATGAAGCGTACGTTGCGAAGTCGATGATTGCCATGAGCAAAAAATCGGTGATACTGGCCGACCATACTAAATTTGGTCAGGATGGGGTGATGTGCATCGCTACCTTAAAAGAGATCGATAACATCATCACCGATAAAGGATTCAAAACAACGGGTTATACTCAGCAGGATTTCGGTGGAAAATTGCGTATTGCTGAATGATGCAACGCATTACGCTATCAGCCAGCCCAGGATTACCGTACACTGAGTTAATCGGCAAACTGAGGGCAACCGTATGGCACTCCCCCGCATTACCCAAAAAGAGATGACCGAGCGCGAACAGCGCGAACTGAAAACGCTGCTCGACCGCGCGCGTATTGCACACGGTCGACTGCTGACCAACGCGGAAACCAACAGTATTAAGAAAGAGTACATCGATAAGCTGATGCTGCAGCGCGAAGCTGAGGCTAAAAAAGCCCGCCAGTTGAAGAAAAAGCAGGCTTATAAACCGGATGCGGAATCCTCGTTTTCCTGGTCAGCGAATACGCCAACGCGCGGCAGACGTTAACGCCCTTTCTTCTTACGCCCCGGCTGAACGAAACGTTTACCGTTGGATGCCGGGCGCGCTTTCTCTTTCTCAGCAGCTTTTTCGATTTTCACCACCGGGCGCTTAATGCCTGCAGTTTTTGGCTTCGCTTTCGGCTTCGGTTTCGCTTCCGAGGAAGAGTTCTCAATCAGCTTGAACAGATCGATCAGCTCATCATCGGTCAGGTCACGCCATTCACCCAGCGGCAAACCAGACAAGCCGATGTTCATGATCCGCGTACGTTCAAGTTTTACCACTTCATAGCCAAAGTGTTCGCACATCCGACGGATCTGACGGTTCAGGCCCTGCACCAGGGTGATACGGAAGACAAACGGTGCCTCTTTCCTGACCTTACATTTCTTGGTGACGGTACCGAGAATGGGGACGCCCGCCCCCATGCCACGAATAAAGTCATCGGTTACGGGTTTATCGACCGTCACCAGATACTCTTTCTCATGATCGTTACCGGCACGCAAGATTTTATTCACCAGGTCGCCGTGGTTAGTGAGAAAGATCAGCCCCTGGGAATCTTTGTCCAGACGACCAATCGGGAACACGCGCTTACTGTGGTTAACAAAATCAACGATGTTATCGCGCTCACCGTCTTCAGTGGTGCTGACAATACCGACCGGTTTGTTCAGCGCGATAAAAACCAGATCTTCCGCTTCACGCGGCTCAATCAACCGACCGTTCACTTTCACGACGTCGCCAGGCATCACCTGATCGCCAATGGTGGCGCGTTTGCCATTCAGGAAGACATTCCCTTGTTCGATAAAGCGATCCGCTTCGCGACGCGAGCAGATTCCGCTTTCACTGATGTATTTGTTTAATCGGATGGATGAGTCGGGCAGCATAATTTCTCCTGTATACACTTCATCCTTCAAGCTGTTTCTGCGTTGGCTGCCCTCACTCACCCAGGTCACATAGCAATCTATGCTCCCAGGGATTCGCTCCCTTGCCGCCTTGATACAGTTTGAATGATCTTGTGTATTAAAAGCGAAATATACCCTACCTTGCGGGCGATAAAAATAATCGTGAACGCCAGTCCCGACACTATTTGCGATCTGTCACGCCTTTCAACATAATCAGCCCCGTCATGGCGCTCTAATAACCGTTAAGCAGGAAATCAATTGCATCTCGAAGTTCAGCCCTGTTTGCGGTCAGATCTCCCACACAATAACCCATATTCTTCACAGGTATACCTGTCATCATGTGCATCATCACCACATAAGCTTGCCCACCAATACTAACAACAGGACAAATTTTAGCTGGCGGTACTTCATCGGGGAACTGACTGAGCGCTATAACAGGTGCAACCAGTACATGCCGCAAAACAGCGGCCACCGGATGCTGTAAGCTAATTAAAAACGGATAAACACTTTTTCCACTTCCAGTGTTCTCATAAGCGCAATACTGCTCCATCAGAATGTCCTTTGAAAATCACTGAACGAACCGTTTTCTTCCACCCATTGATTTAATACTTCTATCGATTTTTTATTATCCCGCAACCATTCTTCGCGTTTGTTCTCACGAAATTTTTCGATTAGGGCTTCGGTTAAAACAGCTGACAGATTGATTTTAAGCTTACGTGCCTCCTCCAGTATCTCTGGAGCCAGAGAGACATTAACTGATTTTTTTACCTTAGATACAGTGCGCATGATAACCCCCATAGTAATGCGCATGACGTACCTAAGGTTAGCGTAATAAGAGAGCATTTTCTATTCCCCGACCAGCAAATCATCATGTCACAGTAGGGTGGTTGCACAGACCTGTCACGCCCCGAAGAAGAAGTCTGCGAGGCGCTTTCCAGATTAGTTTAGGGGATCGCGAGCAAACAGCTGCTGGTCCGCTTTCGCTTCCAGCTGTGCCAGTGCAGGAATCAACTGGCTGACGTTCACCAGACTGTGTCCTAACTGACATACGCTTTCATACGCAAAATGTTCCTGACCTTCACCCGCCATAGTCAGCAGGCTATTGCCCATAAAATTCAGCGTCTGGTACAACCCCGCTAGCGCCTCTTCGCAGCCAAACGATAGCGCCAAATTTTCTTCGGTGGTGAGATGGCTACAATCAAGATGGCGGAACGCCTCGGCAAGAGGAAAATGAAGCAGGTCAGCCTGCGAAACAGGAGAAAAAGACGCGGAACAGGCGTTAGTGGTACTATTAGCATCAGCCATAGCATTACCTCGTATAATGTTGTGGTGAGAAGCTCGGTATGTGTTAGCGCACTGCCGGGCTTCGTTGTTTCTGTAAGACAATTGACTTACACTTGTCTTACGACCATAAATGTAAATCAGGTGTCAGACACATGCCAACGGTAGAATTCAAAAAGAAAGGCAACAAACAAATCGCGTTACGTGTCGAGCCGGAACTGGAAGCAGGGATTCAGAAAGCGCTTTCAATGGATGGTGACGCTTCAATATCCGCATGGATTAAGCGCATTATCAGAAAAGAGCTGAAACAGAAAGGGATTGAAGTTTAGAAGTTGGTATTATTTCAGTACCCTGGCATACGGACTGCATTTCCAAAAAACCCCAATAACATTCAAAAGGAGCAGATCGTTTTATCTCGTTGGCCACTTTAACCACAACTTAATCCATTTTGACCTGCCCTCAGTTGCTTCACACAGACAGTTGTTAGCGACTTCCGCTCCTCGCACAAAGCAGCCCCTTCCCTGTTATCGTTTCCCGAACCAACCGTAGCATTCTAAAAATGACACCGTCTTGCGAGGCGTATTCCTGTTTCATCTAGCCCGAATATGCCCACATCACAAACTGACTTAATCTCCATTTTCAACTTGTCAATTTAAATTGTAGTTTATAAACTACAAAAGCGAAATTATGGAAATTCTTCAGACGACGGTTTTTCAGCGTTGGGAACAAAATTTACAGGTTCGCAGAGAGAAAACGCTTACAAACCAACGATATCACTCTGGCAAAAATGCTCGCCAGTTCACTGGATTATCAAGAAATCCTCCACCATGAATAAACTTACTCGGTACGATCCCGCCACTGCGCTGGTTGATGATGAAGAAATTGCCGTATTTATGGCAGATGCCCTCGAAACAGGCGATGCAACTTACATTGCAAAAGCATTGGGCGTGGTAGTTCGCGCGAAGGGAATGACAAACATCGCGGCAGAAACGGGATTATCCCGCGAGCAACTTTATCGCTCTTTTAGTGAGAAAGGTAACCCGACGCTGAAAACCACGCTGGCAGTGATGAAGGCGCTGGGTATTGGATTGACCATTAAAGTTTGAATGCAGGTATCAGCCAAAGCTTACTTTCAGCGTGCCCGGCACATCACCCTCTTTTCCTACCACAATCGCCACATCGCGACCCAGTTTCACCAGACACTCCAGCATCTTTGCTTCACTGATGCCACGAAACTGCCCGCGTAATAAGTTGGAAAGCTTGGGCTGCGTCATCCCCAGCATCTCTGCAGCCTGCTGCTGTGTTACCCCTTTGCATTGCAAAATCTCGCCAATCACCATTGCCAGTTGCGCCTTCAACTGCATCTGTTCTGCGTCATACTCACCCAAATCGGCGTAAACATTGCCGCTACTGGTTTCGACATCATGTGACATATCCACTCTCCTGCGCATGCCGTTGTGCAGCCTTAAGCCGCTGGTAAATCAGGTTAATTTCGGGTTTTGGCGTTGCCTTCCCGGAAACAGATTTTTTCTGAAAAACATGTAGAACATAAACTGCATTTTTCAACTGGATAGTGTAAACCGCCCGCCATGTGTTGCCGTGATAATCCTCAACAACTTCCAGAACCCCTGCCCCACCAAATCCTTTTAACGGTTTAGTCTGCGAATGCTGCTTACCCTGCTGCGCCAGCCAAAGAGCAAAGCCAAACGTATCCCGAACATGTTCTGGCATCCCCTGCAGGTCTTTCCTGGCGTGCCCAACCCAGTAAAGTGGTTTCGTCATCCCTCCTCCTTGATTATATCCATATAGATATAAAACGTCATTACCCGTCAGAAGAATAAATCAACAATCTCGCTTTCAGACGAATTAAAACGCCAGTTTGCGAGGCGCTTTCCAGAACCTCACTTCCAACATCGTGAGCCATATCAGTGAGGCGTTATACTGACGGTGGTAACATGACCGCGGTTTGTAATTTTTTGATTACATGGAGAAATGATGGAACTGCTTTTATTGAGTAACTCGACGCTGCCGGGCAAAGCCTGGATGGAACACGCGCTGCCGCTGATTGCTGAGCAACTGAACGGTCGCCGTACTGCGGTGTTTATCCCGTTTGCTGGCGTGACGCAAACCTGGGATGAGTACACGGCGAAAACGGCCGCCGTCTTTGCTCCCATGGGCGTCGACGTCACGGGTATTCATACCGTTGCCGATCCGGTGGCGGCAATTGAAAATGCAGACGTGGTGATTGTCGGTGGTGGTAACACCTTCCAGTTGCTGAAAGAGAGCCGCGAACGCGGGCTGCTGGCACCGATTGTTGACGTGGTCCAACGCGGCGCGCTGTACATTGGCTGGAGTGCAGGTTCCAACCTCGCCTGCCCAACCATCCGTACCACTAACGACATGCCGATTGTCGATCCAAAAGGCTTTGATGCCCTGGGCCTGTTCCCACTGCAGATTAACCCGCACTTCACCAACGCGTTGCCGGAAGGCCACAAAGGCGAAACGCGTGAACAGCGAATTCGCGAGCTGCTGGTGGTTGCGCCAGAGCTGACGGTAATTGGTCTGCCAGAAGGCAACTGGATCAAGGTGAGCGACGGTCAGGCGGTTCTTGGCGGCCCGAACACCACATATATCTTTAAAGCGGGTGAAGACGCGGTTGCCGTTGAAGCAGGCCACTGCTTTTAGTGGATTTGTTGTCTGATGCCGGATGGCGGTTACGCCTTATCCGGCCTACAAGATTGACGACAAAATTGACGGTTATCCGTAGGCCCGGTAAGCGTAAGCACCACCGGGCAACATTTCACCAGTCCTTGTTAGTAATCATCCCTTTCGTCGTCTTCATCCGGTTGCTCCAGCACGCTGTAGGCAACGGAGCAAAATAACGAGTTCAGACGCTGCATGTCGCCTAACAGCGCGAGGTGTAGGGAACTGGTTTCGATGCTCTGCACGTTTTGCTGATGCAGGCGATCGACGTGTGCGTGCGAATAACGACGGTTAAGAATACGAAAACGGTGTTTGCTGCGACGCAGTCGACGGGCGCTGGTCACGTCGCCAGAGAAGAACACTGACATCGCCAGCTTCAGGTTGTTGAGCAGCTGATCGTAGAGCGCATCCAGCTCTTTCAGACCTTCCAGAGAAAAGGCCCGGCGCGCGGCCAGCGACTTATCGGCAATCTCGCTCCCCATGCGTTCGACGATATCGGAAGCCTGCTCCAGGTTGAGCGACATCTCGATAATCTCCGCCCAGCGCTTTGACTCCTCTTCCGCCAGCTCATCTTTTGGCATTCGCGCCAGGTAAAGTTTGATCGCGGTGTACAGCACGTTGATATCGTCGGCCATCCTGCGCAGCTCTTTTTCCTCGCGCGGCTCACCGTGCATCACCCGCTTCAGCCCTTCCATCATCTGCTCCATGGCGTCACCAATACGCAGGGCTTCACGAGCCGCATTCGCCAGTGCGAGCGTAGGGGTATCGAGTGCGCTGACGTCCAGATGCTTGGGCTTCAGATGGCCGTCCAATTCCGGCTCATCGCGGATAATACGTTTGCAAAAGCGCGCCATCGGTTCGGCGAACGGCACCATTGCCACGCAGCGCACCAGGTTGTAGAAGACGTGGAAGTAGATAACCAGTTCGGATTTTGGCAGCGGCAGTTCATCCATCAGATTCGCCAGCGGATGCACAAACGGCAGAATAATCAGACTGCCCACCAGCTTAAACAACAGGCTGCCGAGCGCCACGCGGCGGGCGGCAGCGTTGGCGGCACTGTTATTGAGCATCGCCAGCAGGCCGGAGCCGAGGTTCGCACCAATCACCAGACACAGCGCTACCGGGAACGAAATAATACCCGCGGCTGTCAGCGTTGCCGTCAGCAGGACCGCCGCCAGGCTGGAGTAACTGATAATCGCGAACATGGCGCCAATCAGCGCATCGAGCATGATATCGCCGGTGAGCGAGGCAAAAATGACCTGCACCCCGTTGGCCTGAGTGATCGGCGTGACCGCCTGCACAATCAGCTCCAGCGCCAGTAAAATGAGCCCCAGCCCGATGCCTACGCGCCCCAGTTGCCCAACGCGGGACTGCTTACGCCCGAGGAAGAAAACAACGCCAATGAAAATCAGCAGCGGCGACAGCCACGAGAGGTCAAAGGTCAGGATACGCGCCATCAGCGCGGTCCCGACGTCAGCACCAAGCACAATCACCAGCGCAGGCGTCAGCGCCACCAGATCCTGGGCGACAAACGACGTCACCAGCATGGTGGTGGCGTTACTGCTTTGCACCAGAGCAGTAACGCCAATGCCTGCGCAAAAGGCGAGCGGCTTCTTTTCAACGCTACGGCTGAGCACGGTACGCAGGCGTGCGCCAAAGACGCGCATCACGCCAGTACGCACGATATGGGTACCCCAAACCAGCATCGCCACGGCAGAAAGCAGGTGTAACAGAGTTAGCACGGAATCAGGTTCTCCTTATCGTTATGTGTTCCTGAGGCTCATATGCCTGATGGCGCTGTGCTTATCAGGCCTACAAATCATCCCTATGTAGGCCGGATAAGGCGTTTACGCCGCCATCCGGCAACGGCCTGCTTTCAGTATAAGGGTTTAAACGTAATAAAGAGACAGGGCACTCATTGAGCGCCCTGTTTGTTGTAAAGAAAGATGACAGTTTTGTGAATCAGTCGGCGTCGTAGCCTAAGTTAGGCGCTAACCAGCGCTCAACTTCTGCCACGCTCATGCCTTTACGGAAGGCATAATCTTCAACCTGATCGCGTTGAATTTGTGCGACGGCGTAGTACTTGCTGTCCGGATGACTGAAGTACCAACCGGAAACCGATGCACCAGGCCACATGGCGAAGGATTCTGTGAGTTTCATACCGGTGTGCGTTTCTACATCCAGCAGTTCCCAGATAGTCGCCTTCTCGGTGTGCTCAGGGCACGCCGGATAGCCCGGAGCCGGACGAATACCTTGATAGTTCTCGCGGATCAGTTCGTCATTACTGAGGTTCTCGTTCGCCGCATATCCCCAGTAAACTTTACGCACCCGTTCATGCAGATATTCAGCGAAGGCTTCCGCCAGACGATCGGCAATCGCTTTCACCATGATTTTATTGTAATCATCATGCTGTGCGTCAAACGCGTCAGCCAGCGTGTCTTCTTCCAGGCCGCCGGTGACAGCGAAAGCGCCAATGTAATCCGCTTTGCCGGAGGTTTTCGGTGCCACAAAGTCAGACAGGCAGTAGTTAGCAAAACCAACCTTCTCCGTCTGCTGACGCAGATGGTGGCTGACGGTCAGGACGTGCGTCCGCGTTTCATCCCGGTAGATCTCAATGTCATCACCTACGCGGTTAGCCGGGAACAGGCCAACGACACCACGCGGGTTCAGGGTTTTCTCGGCGCTCAATTTATCCAACATGTCGTTGGCATCTTTGAACAGGCGTTTAGCCTCTTCACCCACCACCTCATCTTCCAGAATGCGTGGATATTTCCCGGCCAGTGACCAGGTCATAAAGAACGGTGTCCAGTCGATGTAGTTGCGCAGCGTTTCAATGCTGGCTTCAACTTCCTGCACGCCCAGGCGGTGCGCCACCGGCGGGGTATAGTTTTCCCAGTCGAAGGCCAGGTCGTTATCACGCGCGGCCTCCAGCGTCACCGGCGGGGTACGCGGTTTTTTACGCGCATGCTGAATACGCACAGTTTCGTACTCTTTACGCGTGCGGGCGACAAAATCATCGTGTTGGGTATCAGACAGCAACGCAGCCACCACGCCGACGGTGCGCGAGGCGTTCTGCACATAGACCGTCGGGCCGCTGTAGTTCTGCTCGATTTTCACCGCCGTGTGCGCTTTTGAGGTGGTCGCGCCGCCAATCAGCAGCGGAATAGTAAAGCCCTGGCGCTCCATCTCTTTCGCCACGTTAACCATTTCGTCCAGCGACGGGGTGATCAGCCCGGAAAGGCCAATCAGGTCAGCATTCACTTCGCGTGCAGTGCGCAGGATTTTCTCTGCCGGCACCATCACGCCAAGATCGATAATTTCGTAGTTGTTACACTGCAGCACCACGCCAACGATGTTTTTACCGATGTCGTGCACGTCGCCCTTGACGGTGGCGATCACCATCTTGCCGTTGCTGGAGCCTTTCTCTTTGCTGGCTTCAATGTACGGTTCAAGGTAGGCCACCGCCTGCTTCATCACGCGAGCAGACTTCACCACCTGCGGCAGGAACATTTTACCGTCGCTGAACAGGTCACCAACCACGTTCATGCCGTCCATCAGCGGCCCTTCGATAACCTCAATCGGGCGCGCAGCCTGCTGACGGGCTTCTTCGGTATCCTGCTCGATAAACTCGGTAATGCCTTTCACCAGCGAGTATTCCAGGCGTTTTTTCACGTCCCAGCTGCGCCATTCTGCCAGTTGCGTATTAGCCGTTTCGTCAGTTTTGCTGCCGCGATATTTCTCTGCCAGCTCCAGCAGGCGTTCGGTACCGTCATCGCGGCGGTTGAGGATCACGTCTTCAACCGCATCGCGCAGTTCGGCAGGCAGATCGTCATAAATCGCCAGCTGACCGGCGTTCACAATGCCCATGTCCATGCCGTTGCGAATGGCGTAGTACAGGAACACTGCGTGGATCGCTTCGCGCACCGGGTCATTGCCACGGAACGAGAACGACACGTTGGAGACACCACCGGAGATTAGCGCATGCGGTAGTTCGCGTTTGATGTCTTCACAGGCACCGATAAAGTCCTGCGCGTAGTTGTTGTGCTCTTCGATGCCGGTCGCGACGGCAAAGATATTCGGGTCAAAGATAATGTCTTCCGGCGGGAAACCCACTTCTTCGGTGAGAATTTTGTACGCCCGGCGGCAAATCTCAATTTTACGCGCGCGGGTGTCGGCCTGGCCCTGTTCATCAAAGGCCATCACCACCACGGCAGCACCGTAGCGACGGACCAGTTTGGCATGGTGGATAAACGGCTCAACGCCCTCTTTCATCGAGATGGAGTTAACGATGCCCTTACCCTGAATGCACTTCAGCCCTTTTTCAATGACGTCCCATTTCGAGGAGTCAATCATGATCGGTACGCGAGCAATATCCGGTTCACCGGCGATCAGGTTGAGGAAACGCACCATCGCCGCCTCGGCGTCAAGCATCCCCTCATCCATGTTGATATCGATAATCTGCGCGCCGCTTTCCACCTGCTGGCGGGCAACATCCAGCGCTTCGCTGTATTTTTCTTCTTTAATCAGTCGCTTAAATTTGGCAGAGCCGGTGACGTTAGTACGTTCACCGACGTTAACAAACAGACTGTCATCACCAATGTTCAGCGGCTCAAGGCCTGAAAGACGGCAGGCAACCGGCAGTTCCGGCAGTTGACGCGGCGGTAAGCCTTCAACCGCACGGCTCATGGCGGCAATATGTTCCGGCGTGGTGCCGCAGCAGCCGCCGACGATGTTCAGGAAACCCGCTTCAGCCCATTCGCGGATTTGCTTCGCCATGGTGTCAGCGTCGAGATCGTATTCGCCGAAGGCATTTGGCAAACCGGCATTCGGGTGCGCGGTGACATAGCAGTCGGCAATCCGCGACAGTTCCTGTACATACTGGCGCAGCTCGTCCGGGCCTAACGCACAGTTGAGGCCGAAGGTCAGCGCGTCAGCATGGCGCAGTGCGTTATAGAAGGCTTCGGTGGTCTGCCCCGAGAGCGTACGCCCGGAAGCGTCGGTGATGGTGCCGGAGATCATAATCGGCAGCTCAACGCCCAGGGCTTCAAATTCGGTTTTTACCGCAAAAATAGCGGCTTTGGCATTAAGCGTGTCAAAAACGGTTTCGATCAGGATCAGGTCGCTACCGCCTTCCACCAGCGCTTTAGTGGATTCACGGTACGCGGCCACCAGCTGATCAAAAGTAATATTGCGGTAGGCGGGATCGTTGACGTCCGGTGAGATAGACGCGGTGCGGTTAGTCGGGCCGAGAACACCCGCGACATAGCGCGGTTTATCCGGCGTACGCGCTGTCCATTCGTCGGCGCAGGCGCGCGCCAGTTTTGCCGCGGTGAAGTTGATTTCCGCCGACAGGGATTCCATCTGGTAATCCGCCATGGCGATAGTCGTCGAGTTGAAGGTGTTGGTTTCAATGATATCCGCGCCCGCTTCAAAGTAGGCGTGATGAATCGCGGTGATAACCTCCGGCTTGCTCAGCACCAACAGGTCGTTGTTGCCTTTCAGATCGCTCGGCCAGTCGGCAAAGCGTTGGCCGCGGAAATCGTCTTCACTCAAACGATAACCCTGGATCATGGTGCCCATACCGCCGTCCAGCACCAGAATACGTTCTTTTAACTGCTGACGTAATTGTTCAACTTTGCTGCTCACACTCACTCCCGACAACGCTCAACCAGACCGAAAAAAGGCCAACAAAGCATACTGGCATAAACCAGTGAGGTGGAAAAGCAAACAACGACCAACATGAGACATGTTCAGCTTCACTCATCCGATCAGTACAGGAACTCTTGCATTATAATTGAATAAAACGAAAATGATTTCCACGATACAGAAAAGGAGTCTGCCATGGTTGCCACTGTCCCCGCGAAACGCGGTAGAAAACCCGCCGCCACAACTACGCCTGCAACCGGGCAGGTTCAGTCTTTGACCCGAGGTCTGAAACTGCTGGAATGGATTGCGGAATCCAACGGCAGCGTAGCGCTGACCGAGCTGGCGCAGCAGGCCGGTCTGCCCAATTCCACCACGCACCGTTTATTGACCACCATGCAGCAGCAGGGTTTTGTGCGTCAGGTGGGTGACTTAGGACACTGGGCCGTGGGCGCCCATGCGTTTATCGTCGGTAGTAGCTTCCTGCAAAGCCGCAACCTGCTGGCGATCGTCCACCCGATTCTGCGCAAGTTGATGGAAGATTCCGGTGAAACAGTGAACCTGGCGGTGCTGGATCACAGCGACCATCAGGCGATTATCATCGATCAGGTACAGTGCACACAGCTGATGAGAATGTCTGCCCCTATCGGCGGCAAACTGCCAATGCACGCCTCTGGCGCGGGGAAAGCGTTCCTGGCGCAACTCAGCGAAGAACAGGTTACCAGCCTGCTGCACCGCAAAGGCCTACACGCGTATACCCACGCCACGCTTGTCTCGCCGGTGCATCTGAAAGAAGATCTCGCCCAGACCCGTAAGCGCGGTTATTCGTTTGATGATGAAGAACATGCGCTGGGCCTGCGCTGTGTGGCGTCGTGCATTTACGACGAACATCGCGAACCGTTCGCCGCTATTTCGATCTCCGGCCCGATATCCCGCATTACCGACGACCGCGTCACCGAGTTCGGTGCGATGGCAATCAAAGCGGCCAAAGAGGTCACACTGGCATACGGTGGGATTCGGTAAGATGGGACTGCCAGGTGGCAGCTACGCCTGGCCCGGCCTACGGTCGGTTTCATAACGCACGCTAAACCGCTGGCGGCGCCGATAGGCGTAAACGTCTTCCACGTGCCCTTCACGGATCCGCGTTTGCAGACCTCGCCAGTAGTCGGCGCTGAACAGATCGGCATGCATCTCTTCAAATAACGGTCCAATACGCGGATCGGCGCATAACCAGTGACGAAATTCTTCCGGAAATACATCTCCCGGCGAGACGCTGTACCACGGTTCGCTGGCCAGCTCATCCTCCGGGTAACGCGCGGGCGGGATATAGCGGAAATTCACCTCCGTCATGTAGCAAATTTCATCATAGTCGTAGAACACCACCCGCCCGTGTCGGGTCACGCCGAAGTTTTTAAACAGCATGTCACCCGGGAAAATATTGGCGGCAGCCAGTTGGCGAATAGCGTTGCCATATTCTTCTATCGCATCCCGCAGCTGCTGGCCTTCGACCTGCTCCAGCCAGATATTTAGCGGCACCATCCGCCGTTCGATATACAGATGACGAATCACGATCTGCTCGCCGAGATCGGTCATTTTTTCGGGTACTTCCTGCTGCAACAACGCCATCAGCGCCGGGGAAATTTGCCGTTTATCCAGCACAAAATTTTCGAATTCCTGGGTATCGGCCATGCGTCCAACGCGATCGTGCTCTTTGACCAGTTGGTAACAGGCGCGGACGTGGGCCGCAGACATCTCTTTTTGCGGCGCAAATTTGTCTTTAATAATTTTGAAGACCCGATCGAATCCAGGCAGAGTAAACACCAGCATCACCATGCCGCGTATTCCCGGCGCTTCGATAAACTGTTCATCGCAGTCGGCCAGATACAGCAGATATTCACGGTAGCTTTCGGTTTTCGCATGCTTCTGACAGCCAATCGCCATATACAGCTCGGCGGTAGTTTTACCGGGCAGGATCTCACGCAGCCACTCGACCAGTGCCGCAGGCAACGGCGCGTAGACCATAAAGTAAGAGCGGGCAAAACCAAACACAATGCTGGCTTCCGCCGTAGTCGTCAGACAAGTATCGACAAACAATTCGCCTTCGTCAGTGCGGTGAATAGGCAGTAAAAACGGCAGCATGACCTCTGGTGTGATCAGTTTTCCCACCAGCCAGGCGGCCTTATTGCGATAAAACAATTCGTTCGCCACCTGCAAATGGCAGCGCGCCAGCACCACTTCGCCAACAATTTCCGTCAGGTGCTCGATGATGTAGCGAATATCACGCTGTTTATTCTGCCATGGCAGACGAAGGGGGAGATCGCTGAGCACGCGCGTAAGCAGCCCTTCCCAGCCTGAATCAGGGAAAAAGTCTTTCGCCAGCGGGCGCGGGATAGTACGAAATCGACGTTCTGACTGAGAGCTGAAAATAAACAACCGCTCGGGCGTCAGCGAGCGGTGATCAAATAACCGGCAGTACACGGAGTTAAAAAAGCTCTCGGCAATCTCAAAGCGCGGATAGTCCGGCAGCAGCTGGGTGTAATGCTCTTTTACACGCAGTAAAAATGCCGCATCGGTACTTTTGCCGTCGGTAATGCAGCGCAACTGTTCCACTACCAGACCAACGTGATGATCGTAGAGATGGATACGGCTTTTCATCGCCTGCTGCACAGCATGCCAGTCAGCGTGTTCAAAACGCTGCTGCGCGCCGGACGTCACTTCCAGAAACCGGCCATACTGCGCATCAAAACCTTGCAGGATGGTTTGGGCAATCAGCAATTCCAGGCCACGCGACATCTTTTGCCCTCATTCAGAATCGAATAATGCCGGATGGCGCATTCGCGTATCCGGCCTACACAGAACTGTAGGCCCGGTAAGCATTACGCCACCGGGCATCAGGTCGATCAGAACTGTGATTCTTCAGTGGACCCGGTCAGCGCAGTAACGGATGACGCGCCACCCTGAATGATGGTCGTCACTTTGTCGAAATAACCGGTACCCACTTCCTGCTGGTGGGATACGAAGGTGTAGCCATCTTTCGCCGCCGCAAATTCTGGCTGCTGAACTTTCTCAACGTAGTGGCGCATACCTTCGCCCTGTGCATAGGAACGCGCGAGGTCAAACATGTTGAACCACATACTGTGGATGCCCGCCAGGGTAATGAACTGATATTTATAGCCCATATCGGACAGCTGTTGCTGGAAGCTGGCAATGGTTTTGTCATCCAGGTTCTTCTGCCAGTTAAACGACGGCGAACAGTTGTAGGCCAGCAGTTTGCCCGGATATTTAGCATGGATGGCATCGGCAAAGCGGCGCGCCAGTTCGAGATCCGGTGTGGAGGTTTCGCACCATACCAGGTCAGCATACGGGGCGTAGGCCAGTCCGCGACTGATCGCCTGCTCAATGCCCGCATGGGTACGGTAGAACCCTTCGCTGGTGCGCTCGCCGGTAATGAACTCGCTGTCGTAAGGGTCGCAGTCAGAGGTGATCAAATCCGCTGCGTCAGCATCGGTACGGGCAATAACCAGCGTCGGGACGCCCATCACGTCTGCCGCCAGACGGGCCGCCACCAGTTTCTGGATAGCTTCCTGAGTCGGTACCAGCACCTTGCCGCCCATGTGACCGCATTTTTTCACCGAGGCGAGCTGATCTTCGAAGTGAACCGCCGCTGCACCGGCTTCAATCATCGATTTCATCAATTCAAACGCGTTCAGGACGCCGCCAAAACCGGCTTCGGCATCGGCAACGATCGGCAGGAAGTAATCCACATAGCGCGGATCGGTTGGCTCAATACCGGTTGACCATTGGATCTGATCCGCCCGACGGAAGGTGTTGTTGATCCGATCCACCACGGCGGGCACAGAGTTCGCCGGGTACAGCGATTGATCCGGGTACATGCTGGAGGCCAGGTTGGCGTCTGCCGCCACCTGCCACCCGGAAAGGTAGACCGCTTCAATACCGGCTTTCGCCTGTTGCAGCGCCTGACCACCAGTCAGTGCACCGAGGCTGTTGATATAACCTTTCTTCGATCCGCCGTGCAGCAAACGCCACATTTTCGCTGCGCCAAGCTGCGCCAGCGTACATTCCGGGTTGACCGAGCCACGTAACTTCACCACTTCCTCCGCGCTGTACGGGCGGGTAATGCCTTCCCAGCGTGGTTGTGTCCATTCTTTCTGTAAGTCTTCGATTTGTTGGGTACGGGTTTTCATGTGCAGATGCTCCATATTATTCTCCTGGCTTCCCAGGCGTTATTGGTGAAGGCAGTTTGGTCACGGCAGCGCGCAAAAACCGGAGCGTACTTATAGTACGTGAGGATTTTGAGCACTGCCCAGGGCTAAAATGGCGAACAAAATAGCCTGGGCTGTTAAGCCAGTAAGCGGTAGCCTGGCAAGGTAAGGAAGTCGATCAGTTCGTCAGAGGTGGTGATTTGCTCCATCAGGCGTGCGGCGTCATCAAAGCGCCCGCTGCTGTAGCGGTGTTCACCTAGCTCGTCCTGAATCACCCGCATTTCTTCGGCCAGCATCTGACGGAACAGCGGTTTGGTCACCGGCTTACCGTTGCTGAGGGTTTTCTGATGGTGGATCCACTGCCAGATGGAGGTACGGGAGATTTCGGCAGTTGCCGCATCTTCCATCAGGCCATAAATCGGTACGCAACCGTTGCCAGAGATCCACGCTTCGATGTACTGCACGGCAACGCGAATATTGGCGCGCATGCCTTCTTCAGTACGTTCCCCTTCGCACGGAGCCAACAGTTGTTCTGCGGTAATCGGCGCATCCTCTTCTCGGGTGACAAACAGCTGATTTTTGTTGTTGCCCAGCACGTCGTTGAAAATCGCCATTGCGGTATCTGCCAGTCCAGGGTGAGCAACCCAGGTCCCGTCATGACCGTTATTGGCTTCCAGCGCTTTATCCGCTTTAACTTTTGCCAGCACCTGATTGTTGCGCTCAGCGTCTTTGCTGGGGATAAACGCCGCCATACCGCCCATCGCAAAGGCACCGCGTTTATGACAGGTTTTAATCAGCAGACGCGAGTAGGCGCTGAGGAACGGCTTATCCATCGTTACCACCTGACGATCGGGCAGAACACGATCCGGGTGATTCTTGAGGGTTTTGATGTAGCTGAAAATGTAATCCCAACGACCGCAGTTGAGGCCGACAATATGGTCACGCAGCGCGTGCAGGATCTCATCCATCTGGAAAACGGCTGGCAGTGTTTCGATCAGCAACGTGGCTTTTATCGTGCCGCGTGGCAGATTAAATCGGTCTTCTGTATAGCTGAAGACTTCACTCCACCAGGCCGCTTCTTGCCAGGCCTGCGTTTTCGGCAAATAGAAGTAAGGACCACTGCTTTTAGCCAGCAAGGCTTTGTAGTTGTGGAAGAAATAGAGGGCAAAGTCGAACAGACTGCCGGGAATCGCTTCCTCACGCCAGGTGACGTGTTTTTCCGGCAGATGCAAGCCACGTACACGACAAACCAATAACGCCGGATCGGGCTTCAGTTGGTATATCTTGCCAGCGTCGTTGGTGTAACTGATGGTACCGTTCACCGCATCGCGCAGGTTGATTTGCCCGTCAATCACTTTGCTCCACTCGGGAGCCAGTGAATCCTCAAAGTCAGCCATAAAGACTCTAACGTTGGCGTTGAGCGCGTTAATCACCATCTTGCGTTCAACGGGTCCGGTGATTTCCACGCGACGATCTTGTAAATCATCAGGAATACCGCGAATCTTCCAGCTACCTTCACGAATGGAAGCTGTTTCCGAAATGAAATCAGGCAACTTACCGTCATCAATATCCTGCTGCTGCTGAATACGCGCGGCGAGAAGTTTATTGCGTTTTGGCGTAAATCGAGTCACCAATTCGGTCAGGAATTCCACCGCCTCTGCGGTCAAAATCTGCTGTTCCTGCTCGCCATGCGGCCTGGTAAAAACCAGCTCATCGGTTGTTGTTGCCTGTTGATTCATTGCGTAGTTCCTCGTCATTGATCCAAACACATCCCCAATGCGAACGAAGGATCGTTGTGCGGTTTTCGTTCAGCAGAACTAAGACTACCCATTTAAATTTCAAAATCAAAAACAATTTCCATTTTTAATTTAATTATCAATTAACTTATTGATAACAATAGTAATAAAAATTAATCACACCGTGAGGTGCGTTTCGGAAATAAAAAAAGCACCCGAAGGTGCCTGATTCAACATGCTGAAACGCTTAAGGATCGTTTGCTACAGAAGATTAATCCAGCGTTGGATTCATGTGGCGCAGATCGTATGGCGTGATCTGGTAGACGTAATAGTTGAGCCAGTTAATAAACAGCAAATTGCCATGGCTACGCCAGCTTGCCCGAGGTTTGTTTTGTGGGTCATCTTGCGGGAAATAGTTGTACGGAACGTCCGGGGTCAACCCCGCTTCAGCGTCACGAAAATATTCACCGGCCAGCGTATCGGCGTCATATTCTGGATGACCCGTCACGAACGCAATGCGTTTATCTTTACTGGCAAACAGGTAGGCATCGCCCTCTTCCGTCTCGGCAAAAATCTCAAGATCGGTGTAATCCCTGATCAACGCAGCAGGGAAATCAGCATAGCGTGAGTGCGGTGCAAGGAAGGCATCATCAAAACCACGCGTCAGCAGGGCATGGGGATGAAGGATGTGGTGTTCGTATACACCTGAAAGCTTGTCGTTGCGGGTTTGCTTGGGGATGCCATAGAGGATATTCAGTGCGGCCTGCACCGCCCAACAGACAAACAATGTTGATGTAACGTGGTCTTTCGCCCACTCCAGTACCTGTTTGATCTGCGGCCAGTAGGCCACATCGTTAAACTCAACCAGGCCTAACGGTGCCCCGGTGACGATCAGTCCATCAAAGTTCTGATCGCAAATATCCTCGAAATTACAGTAAAAGTTATTCAGATGCTCCGTCGGCGTATTGCGCGACTCGCGGGCATCAATGCGTAATAACTGAACGTCCACCTGCAGCGGTGAGTTCGACAATAACCGGAGAAACTGGTTTTCCGTTTCGATCTTCTTCGGCATCAGGTTGAGGATAAGCACCTTCAGAGGACGAATTTCCTGACCGGATGCGCGGGATGTCGTCATGACAAAGACATTTTCCTCACGCAAGAAATTGACGGCGGGTAGCTCGTCCAGCACGCGAATTGGCATAACCTGATAACCTCACAACATACGTTTAAACGTTTAGACATCCAGATAGCTGACAATAACCAGGAATCGTGTGAATGTCGAGCCTGCATGCTCAAGGTGAGAAAGTTTCACGACTCACTCGCTGTAGAATAGTGCAGTAAGAGTCAAAAGGAGAATGCTTAGTCGTTCACGGGCAGGATAAAGGACATTTTACGCGGACAAAAGAGAGGCTTTCGCTGGACAGATAAGGC
>NZ_SZXC01000045.1:0-528 GCF_005281055.1 Citrobacter sp. wls711
CACTACAAAGTACGTTTCTTTAAGGTAAGGAGGTGATCCAACCGCAGGTTCCCCTACGGTTACCTTGTTACGACTTCACCCCAGTCATGAATCACAAAGTGGTAAGCGCCCTCCCGAAGGTTAAGCTACCTACTTCTTTTGCAACCCACTCCCATGGTGTGACGGGCGGTGTGTACAAGGCCCGGGAACGTATTCACCGTAGCATTCTGATCTACGATTACTAGCGATTCCGACTTCATGGAGTCGAGTTGCAGACTCCAATCCGGACTACGACATACTTTATGAGGTCCGCTTGCTCTCGCGAGGTCGCTTCTCTTTGTATATGCCATTGTAGCACGTGTGTAGCCCTACTCGTAAGGGCCATGATGACTTGACGTCATCCCCACCTTCCTCCAGTTTATCACTGGCAGTCTCCTTTGAGTTCCCGGCCGAACCGCTGGCAACAAAGGATAAGGGTTGCGCTCGTTGCGGGACTTAACCCAACATTTCACAACACGAGCTGACGACAGCCATGCAGCACCTGTCTCA
>NZ_SZXC01000044.1:0-542 GCF_005281055.1 Citrobacter sp. wls711
TCGTCCATCGCGATCGGGTGGATCAGGGTAACAACCATTTTGATGTTGTCGCCCGGCATTACCATCTCTACGCCTTCTGGCAGTTCGATGGTACCGGTCACGTCAGTAGTACGGAAGTAGAACTGCGGACGGTAGCCTTTGAAGAACGGAGTATGACGGCCGCCTTCGTCTTTGGACAGGATATAAACTTCAGATTCGAACTTGGTGTGCGGCTTGATAGAGCCCGGCTTAGCCAGTACCTGACCACGTTCGATTTCTTCACGTTTGATACCACGCAGCAGAACACCAACGTTCTCACCAGCACGGCCTTCGTCCAGCAGTTTGCGGAACATTTCAACGCCAGTACAGGTAGACTTAGCAGTCTCTTTGATACCAACGATTTCAACTTCTTCGCCAACTTTAACGATACCGCGCTCTACACGACCGGTAACAACAGTACCACGGCCGGAGATGGAGAATACGTCTTCGATAGGCAGCAGGAACGGCTTGTCAATCGCACGTTCTGGTTCCGGGATGTAAGAATCCAGGTAGCCAGCCAGTTC
>NZ_SZXC01000047.1:0-677 GCF_005281055.1 Citrobacter sp. wls711
CTTAGGGAAGGTGCGAATAAGCAGGTCATTTCTTCCCAAGCTGACTCGCTGATTAAAATTTCGCGGATCTGGGCCGATTTTTTTCCCGCAAACACATCGAATCAGCCTATTTAGGCTATTTTTTCCACCATTTCTGGCGTTATTTCCGGTTTTTACTGAGATCTCTCCCACTGACGTATCATTTGGTCCACCCGAAACAGGTTGGCCAGGGTGAATAACATCGCCAGTTGGTTATCGTTTTTCAGCAGCCCCTTGTATCTGGCTTTCACGAAGCCGAACTGCCGCTTGATGATGCGAAACGGGTGCTCCACCCTGGCACGGATGCTGGCTTTCATGTATTCGATGTTGATGGCCGTTTTGTTCTTGCGCGGATGCTGCTTCAAGGTTTTTACCTTGCCGGGACGCTCGGCGATCAGCCAGTCCACATCCACCTCGGCCAGCTCCTCGCGCTGTGGCGCTCCTTGGTAGCCGGCATCGGCTGAGACAAATTGCTCCTCTCCATGAAGCAGATTACCCGGCTGATTGAGGTCATGCTCGTTGGCCGCGGTGGTGACCAGGCTGTGGGTCAGGCCACTCTTGGCATCGACACCAATGTGGGCCTTCATGCCAAAGTGCCACTGATTGCCTTTCTTGGTCTGATGCATCTCCGGATCGCGTTGCTGCTCTTTGTTCTTGGT
>NZ_SZXC01000046.1:0-970 GCF_005281055.1 Citrobacter sp. wls711
TTGGTCTGGGAGAAGCGGCAAAAAGGGATGTGGGTACCGGTGCAAATCAGATCCCTGATATGAGCAAATGGAAATCATTGAAAGCCACAAATGGATGGAGGGAAACACCTGATGGTTTTATAGAACAGTGGGGGAAGGCTAATTATGGGAATGGAGATGCGGATTTCATCATTCCATTTCCCAACGAATGTTATTACGTGCTGATTAGCTCAGACCCGAATGACACGCCATATGCGGAAATTTCCCAGGCATTCCCCGTCAGTACGACAACATTTCGGACAGGATGTGCTACTGCAAACGGGAGTGATGTTAGCCCGGCAAGCCTGACCTGTAACTGGAAAGCATTCGGAAGGTAATGAACATGAGCAAATACTTATTTTCTGCAAAAACTAACCATTTTTACCCTGTATCGTTGATTAATTCATATAAAGCGAGCGGTACACTTCCTGATGATGCAATTGAAATTGAAGACTCAATTTCGAATGAATTTTTAGACGTTCCTCCACAAGGTAAACGCAGAGGCGTAGTTGATGGCCTTCCTTCCTGGGTGAATATTCCACCACTGAGCCATGAAGAGCTGGTACATATGGCAGAGAACAAACGCCAGAGGCTATTGGCTCGTGCTGATTCGGTAATGCTCGACTGGCGAACTGAGTTGATGCTGGGTGAAATCAGCGACGCCAACAAAGCTAAGCTGTCGGCGTGGCTGGCGTATAAGAACGAAGTTAAGGTGGTTGATGTGACAACCGACCCTGAGCATGTTAACTGGCCTGTACCCCCGGAGGTGTAGGCCAGTCAGGTTTTGCGGTATCAACCCGCATCAAATCGAGCCTGTAATCCTGCCATACAATCAAAGCGGCGGCTTCTTCTTCCGTCGCTTTGCCTCTTTCAACAGCGTACTGTCGCCAGGATATTTCAGTATCAGCAATTGATTTCAGTACCTGTCGCTGCTGCTCGGCGCGTTCCTGCT
>NZ_SZXC01000056.1:0-57914 GCF_005281055.1 Citrobacter sp. wls711
GGAGGTTCGAATCCTCCCGGATGCACCATCTTCTCCGAAATAACAGCTAAACCGTTGTTTCATGGTCTGCGAGACAGTCGCAAGCACTAGGGAGGATAACGTTGCTTCAGCAACGGCCCGTAGGGTGAACGCCAGTGAGTAATCCCCCCGGATGCACCATCTTCTCCTGGATAACAGCTAATTTTCATCGCATATTTCTACGAAATAATCCCCAGCACCATCTCTCTTTTTCTGAATCAAACTTCTAAAACAATCCTCAATTCGCTGTCAGCGACAAAATCAATCAATTACGATAAAGTAACGTCTGGTCATTCGGCTTGTGAGAAGACGATGTACGAACGTTATGCGGGTTTGATTTTTGATATGGATGGTACCATTCTCGATACCGAGCCAACGCACCGTAAAGCGTGGCATGAGGTGTTAGGGCGTCATGGGCTCCGTTTTGACGAGCAGGCCATGGTCGCACTCAACGGTTCCCCAACGTGGCGTATTGCACAGTCAGTCATTGAACTGAATCATGCCGATCTCGATCCCCATGCGCTGGCGCGTGAAAAAACCGACAGCGTTAAAAGCATGCTGTTGGATAGCGTTCAGCCATTGCCGCTTATTGATGTTGTTAAAGCCTGGCATGGTCGTCGGCCTATGTCGGTCGGTACCGGGAGCGAAAGTGCCATTGCAGAGGCGCTGCTCGCGCATTTAGGGCTACGTCACTATTTTGATGCCGTCGTCGCAGCTGACCACGTACAACGCCATAAACCCGCACCTGACACGTTTTTACTGTGTGCCGAGCGTATGGGCGTTGTCCCGACTCAATGCGTGGTATTTGAAGACGCTGACTTCGGCCTGCAGGCTGCCCGTGCGGCCGGTATGGATGCCGTGGATGTCCGGTTATTGTGAGTGATGGACTGTCACTCCTGTCACTGTTTGCCAGCAGTTTCCTCAGCGCTACGCTGTTACCTGGAAATTCTGAAGTTGTTTTAGTGGCTCTGCTGGTTTCCGGGGTGAGTCATCCCTGGGTCTTAGTCTTAACAGCAACAATGGGTAATAGCCTTGGAGGGTTAACTAACGTTATCCTTGGGCGTTTCTTCCCGTTACGTAAAACGTCACGATGGCAAGAGAAAGCGACGGGGTGGCTGCAGCGCTATGGCGCTGTCACACTATTATTAAGCTGGATGCCGGTTGTGGGGGATTTGCTGTGCCTGCTAGCGGGATGGATGCGCATCTCGTGGGGGCCAGTACTCTTTTTTTTATGCCTTGGCAAAGCGTTGCGTTATGTTGTGGTCGCAGCGGTTACGACGCAGGGCATTATGTGGTGGCACTAATTGTGTTGTGGAAATGCCTGTAGGGTAACCAATACTATGATGCTAATTAAAACGATTTTGACAGGCGGGAGGTCAATTTGATCCCGGACGTATCACAGGCACTGGCCTGGCTGGAAAAAAATCCTCAGGCGTTACAGGGGATTCAACGTGGTCTGGAGCGCGAAACGCTGCGTGTTAATGCTGATGGCTCATTAGCGACGACAGGCCACCCGGATGTGTTAGGCTCCGCGCTGACGCATAAATGGATAACAACGGATTTTGCCGAAGCGCTGCTGGAGTTTATTACTCCTCCGGGCGACGACATCCAGAAAATGCTCACGTTTATGCGTGATCTGCATCGCTATACCGCCAGAAATCTGGGCGACGAGCGTATGTGGCCACTGAGCATGCCTTGCTATATCGCTGAAGGTCAGGATATTGAACTGGCGCAGTACGGTACCTCGAATATTGGTCGTCTGAAAACGCTCTACCGTGAAGGTCTCAAAAACCGTTACGGCGCGCTGATGCAAACGATTTCCGGCGTTCACTATAATTTCTCGCTGCCGATGGCATTCTGGCAGGCGAAATGTGGCGTAACGGACGATGAAGATGCCAAAGAGAAAGTGTCTGCTGGCTACTTCCGCCTGATCCGCAACTATTACCGTTTTGGTTGGGTGATCCCGTACTTGTTTGGCGCATCTCCGGCGATTTGTTCTTCTTTCCTGCAAGGAAAGCCGACAACTCTACCGTTTGAAAAAACCGACTGTGGTATGTATTACCTGCCGTACGCGACATCGCTGCGCCTGAGCGATTTGGGTTATACCAATAAGTCGCAAAGCAATCTCGGTATTACGTTTAACGATTTGCATGAGTATGTAGCAGGATTAAAACGCGCGATTAAAACCCCTTCCGAGGAGTACGCGGCGATCGGTCTGGAGAAGGACGGTAAACGTCTGCAAATTAACAGCAACGTACTGCAGATTGAAAATGAACTGTATGCGCCTATTCGTCCGAAACGGGTAACCCGTAGCGGTGAATCGCCGTCAGATGCGCTGCTACGCGGCGGTATTGAATACATTGAAGTGCGTTCGCTGGATATTAACCCGTTCTCACCGATCGGCGTGGACGAGCAGCAGGTGCGCTTCCTCGATCTGTTTATGGTCTGGTGCGTAATGGCCGATGCGCCGGAAATGAGTAGCGATGAGCTGCTCTGCACGCGTACCAACTGGAATCGTGTGATTCTGGAAGGACGTAAGCCGGGCCTGACGCTAGGCATTGGCTGTGAAACCGCCCAGTTCCCGCTGCCGAAAGTGGGTAAAGATCTGTTCCGTGACCTGAAACGCGTGGCGCAAACGCTGGACAGCATCCATGGAGGAGAGGAGTATCAAAAGGTATGTGACGAGTTGGTCGCCTGCTTTGATAATCCTGAACTGACCTTCTCCGCCCGGATCCTACGGTCTATGATTGATGAAGGCATTGGCGGCACGGGGAAAGCGTTGGGTGAGGCTTACCGAAACCTGTTGCGCGAAGAGCCGTTGGAAATGCTGCAGGAAGCCGAATTTATTGCTGAAACCGAAGCGTCAAAGCGTCGTCAGCAGGAGATCGAAGCGGCTGACACCGAGCCGTTTAGCGTGTGGCTGGAAAAGCACGCTTGATACAAAAGAAAAAGGCCACTCGGGAGTGGCCAAAATTTCATCTCTGAAAACAGGGATGATGATAACAAATGCGCGTCTTTCATATACTCAGACTCGCCCCGGAACAAAGAGTTCAGATTATTTTTAAAAAATTTATCGGAGGTGGCTAAATGCCGTTGTTAGATAGTTTTACTGTCGATCATACCCGGATGGAAGCTCCCGCAGTCCGGGTTGCAAAAACGATGAACACCCCGCATGGCGACGCCATCACCGTGTTTGATCTGCGTTTCTGCATTCCGAACAAAGAAGTGATGCCTGAGAAGGGGATCCATACGCTGGAACACCTGTTTGCCGGGTTTATGCGTAACCACCTCAACGGTAACGGCGTTGAGATTATCGATATTTCGCCAATGGGTTGCCGTACCGGTTTCTACATGAGCCTGATCGGAACGCCGGACGAACAACGCGTAGCTGATGCCTGGAAAGCCGCAATGGCAGACGTGTTGAAAGTGCAGGATCAAAACCAGATCCCAGAGCTGAACGTTTACCAGTGCGGAACGTACCAAATGCATTCGCTGAGCGAAGCGCAGGATATTGCCCGTCATATTCTGGAACACGACGTGCGCGTTAACAGCAACGAAGAGCTGGCGCTGCCGAAAGAAAAATTGCAGGAACTGCATATTTAGTCTGATTTATTACGTTTTCCTGTTATTCGAAAACCCCGGCCTGCAACCGGGGTTTTTTATTATCATTTTTCCTTAGCCATAAAATATACATATAACATTTGTTTGGTGAATATTATTTTGTGTTAATAACTAATAAGTTCGCAACAAATAAAACGTGAGCGAAGAAACAAAAATAAGAGCCAATAAGTAAACCTACCTCGCTGCGATCACATAAAGAAAAAAACATAAACAGTTAACAGAAAAACATAATGGATTAGGCCAGATAAGATGTTTTAAAAATACCCTACAACAGAAATCGGTTTCATTTTGTATTGGCAAAGGGGTTTGTATGTCTACAGGGGACAAGATATCTATTAAGGAAAAGGTGGGGTATAGCCTGGGTGATGCGGCCAGCCACATTGTTTTTGACTCTTCGGTGGCTATTCTTGCGTATTTCTATACCGATATTTATGGTTTACCACCCGCGGTAATGGGGACGATGTTTTTACTGGTCCGCCTGCTGGATGCGATTACCGATCCCATTATGGGGGCGATTGCCGATGCAACCTCCACGCGCTGGGGACGTTTTCGCCCATGGCTACTGGCGATTTGTGTACCCTTTGCCGTCAGCTGTGTGCTGGTTTATTCCATTCCTGATTTTTCGGACAGTGGAAAAGTGGTCTACGCGGTGGCGGCATATATCTTTATGACGCTGATGTATACGGCGATTAATATTCCTTACTGCTCCCTGGGCGCCGCGCTGACGTCCGACCCGCGTGAAAACCTGTCCTTGCAGTCGTGGCGTTTTGCGATTACACCAATCGGTGGTGCGCTGGGAACGGCGTTAATTTTACCGCTGGCAGATTATCTCTATCCTGGTGACAGAGCGACGGGGATTCAGGTTTCAATGGCTATCTTCGGCGTCATTGGTTGTCTGATGTTTATCGTCTGTTTTTTTACCACCAAGGAACGTGTACAGCCGATCAAAGAGGAAAACCTCAATATTGCCCGTGACGTGAAGATTTTGTTCAAGAATGAACAGTGGCGTATTTTATCTGTTTATAACTTTATGATGCTGGTTGCGGTAGTGCTGCGCGGTGGGGCGGTTGTTTACTACGTTAACACGGTGCTGAACAAAGGCGCTGACGTTATTACCCTCTTTATGCTGGGCGGCATGTTTGCTTCTATGCTGGGGTCAATACTTGCGAAACCCTTTGGTACCCGGTTCTGTAAAATCAAACTCTCTTTTTGGGTTAACTTACTCACGGCCGTATTTGGTGTGCTGTGCTTCTTTGTACCGGTTCAGTATTGGATCGTGGTGCTTGCTGTTCATATTATTATCTCCATTATTCAGGGTGGTAATGGTGCGCTGCAGTGGTCGATGATTACCGACGCGAATAATTATGGCGAATGGAAAACGCACCGTCGAATTACCGGAATGAATATCGCGGCAAATATATTTATCATCAAGCTAGGTGTTGCCGTTGGCGGGGCTATTCTGGGCTGGGTGCTGGCCGTATTTGATTATGTCTCAGGTAGTGCTGTGCAGTCCGCGTCTGCCGTACAGGGCGTTACGTTATTATTCACCATTATTCCTGCAATATTTTATATTCTGACGGCATTCTCTATTAAATTCTATGGATTAACAGAAGCAAGAATGAATGGCATTGTCACCGACCTTAAAAACGGTAAGTTTGCGCATTACTGATAATAACCAAAATATTGTAATAGCAGGAGGATGAGATGTTTACGACATCTCATCTGGCATATATCAAACTTTAGGGATGAATAATGAAAGCGAAATATTTAGCGCTGATGATCGGTGCTTGCTTATCTCAAAACCTGTGGGCTGCAAATAATAGTACGATTGAGCAACGTCTTGCTGAGCTGGAGCAGCGTGTTATTCGCGCAGAACAGCGGGCAACTGATGCTGAGTCGCAGGTTCAGTCATTGAAGCAACAGCAGGTCGCGGCGGCCCCAACGGTAAAAGTTGAATCGGCGGAACCCGTTATGCCAGAGGCTAATCCACCGAAACTGACGTTATCCGGATTCAGCGATATTAAATTTTACGGTGACGTGGAGTTTAATATGGATGCCGCCAGTCGTTCCGGTAGCCTGACCTCAATGCGCACCTCCGCCAACAAAGACTGGGCGGCAGGAACCAATGAGCGCTGGGATATCAACGGACGCCTGCTGCTGGGTTTTGATGGCTACCAGCGGCTGAACAACGGTAACTTTGCCGGTTTCTCCGTCCAGCCCCTGGCGGACCTTACCGGCAAAATGAACCTCGATGATGCGGTTTTCTTCTTTGGTCGCGAGAATGACTGGAAAATTAAGGTTGGGCGCTTTGAAGCCTACGATATGTTCCCGCTGAATCAGGATACCTTTGTTGAGTATTCGGGGAATACGGCGAATGACCTCTACAGTGACGGCTACGGCTACATCTATATGATGAAAGAGGGGCGTGGTCGTAGCGACAGTGGCGGTAACTTCCTGCTGAGTAAAACCCTCGATAACTGGTATTTTGAAGTGAACACGCTGCTGGAAAATGGCAGCACGTTATTCTCCGAGAAACAGTATCACGGCATGGAGTTAACCAACGACAAAAACGTGGCCTATGTTCGACCAGTTATCGCCTGGCAAAATGGCCGCTTCTCCACGGCGTTGGCGATGGAAAGTAACGTCGTGAATAATGCCTACGGTTATTACGATAACGGCAAGTGGATCGAGCAGTCGGATCGTACCGGCTATGGGTTTACCATGAC
The DNA here is from genome assembly GCF_005281055.1 of Citrobacter sp. wls711. Lineage (NCBI taxonomy): Bacteria > Pseudomonadati > Pseudomonadota > Gammaproteobacteria > Enterobacterales > Enterobacteriaceae > Citrobacter > Citrobacter sp. wls711. The sequence goes on from NZ_SZXC01000056.1 coordinate 6,366, forward strand.
CTGGAACGGACAGAAAACCGATCCGGAAGACGGTGCGGTCATTAACCTCAACACGGCGTATCTGGACGCGACCGATGAAACCGACTATACCGCCGGGGTGAATGCGTTATGGCATCGCTTTGAGCTGGGTTACATCTATGCGCATAACAAAATTGATGCGTTCAATGCCAGTAATCTTGATGCCGTGTGTGACGATGACTGCTGGATCACCGATCCAGGTAACTATGATATCCACACCATCCATGCCTCATATTTATTCCCCAACGTGATGGATATGAAAAACTTTAATATCTATCTCGGTGCCTATGCCTCATGGGTTGAGGCCGATCCACATAACGGCGACAGCAGCGAAGATGCGCGTTACGGCGGACGTCTGAGATTCAAATATTACTTCTGATAATCACAAGGCCCATCAACGATGGGCCTTGTTTTATTTCAGTACAGAACAAGGCAATGGACACAGGACTCTCAATTATGCATTTGAATTTTATGGGTAAACCGCTTGACGGGTTTAGCGATTTTGCCACGATTGTTGCGGCACAAGGGGCGGTACTACTTAAAAATGATCATGCGGTGCTGCCCCTGCGCCCTGACAGGCGCTGTTCTTTGGCTGTGGTGGTCAAAGAACGACTAAGAGGTGTAAGTCCTCGACACATCCGGTGAGGGAAGTGTTAGCCGAAGGCAAGGGTGTCTACCGTGAGGAGGATCTTAAGGAAGCCGGAAGCAAAATGCTGGCCTGACGAACAGGAAGCGGTTAAGGCGGCGCAGCGGGGCGAGGTGGCATATATCACCAAAGCCCGATACTCACACAGAACGCTGTGACGTAGAGCCGACAGGTATAAGCAGGAAAGTCGCGCGAATTACCCCGGGAGATCTGCCACTCTGCCATCGTGTTACCAGTCTCGTGAGAGGCCGGGATGGGGCGGCAGAAGACGGGATGAACTGGATAACGAGCTGGAGCGTCTTGGGCACAGCTTCTGCCGCTACGCGGATGACTGCAATATCTACGTGAGCAGCCGGAAAGCGGGTGAACATATACTGAAAGAACTCAGAGCGTTCCTTGACAATAAACAGAAGCTTACGGTAAATGAAAGGAAGAGCGCGGTGGCGCGTCCGTGGGAGCGAAAGTTCCTGGGTTACAGCGTGACATGGCACAAACAGACGAAACTGAAGATAGCGCCGGCGAGCGTGAAAAGGCTGAAGGGCAAGGTCCACAGTCTGACGACGGGAAACCGGAGCCAGTCAGTGAAAGCGACGATCGATGCACTGACATCGGTGCTGTGAGGATGGATAAGCTACTTCAGACTGACGGAAGTCAGGGGGAATACTGGAGGAGCTGGACGGCTGGATCAAACGGAAACTGCGTTGCCTGGTGTGGAGGCAGTTGAAGAAACCGTCGACACGTTCAAAGATGTTACAAAGAGCGAGTCTGAACAAGGATCGCGCGATGATGTCAGCATACAACAGCCACGGAGCATGGTTGAGCTCGGGAGCCAGTCATCTGAATCAGGCGATAAAGACAGCATGGTTCAGGGGGATGGGCTTAATATCACTGGTGGAAAAGCAGCGGCAGTTCCAGCGTTAACATGAACCGCCGTATGTGAAACCGCACGTACGGTGGTGTGAGAGGACGGCGGGAGTGATCCCGCCTCCTACTCGATTATAAACTCTAATTGATTATTAACGTATTAGTGCGCTCCACCGCCGCCGCCCGCGCCGAATGGCGGTTTGGCGAACCACACCAGGCTGAGCAGTAGGATGAATATCCCTGCCGACATCCAGAAGATTTCGTTGGCGGAAATTATCAGCCCCTGGTTGGTAATTTGCTGCGCTAGCCAACCGGAGGCCTGCTGCTGGGTCATCCCAAGATCCTGCAACTGGCTATACATCGCCTGTGCATTAGGGTTGTAGGGGTTTACTGACTCCGTCAACTGCGCGTGATGTAGCGACTCACGGCTAGTCCACATCGTTGTGGTAATCGATGTGCCGATTGAGCCTGCCAGCGTTCGCGTAAAGTTAGACAAGCTTGACGCCGCTGCCAGACGCTCAGGCGGTAAGCCAGACAGTGTGATGGTGGTCAGTGGCATAAAGAAGCAGGCTACGGCGAACCCCTGAATAAATTGCGGCCAGGCCGATGCGCCAAAATCCATACCGGGTTCGAACGTCCACGCGCGCCAGTAGAAACAGACGGCATACATAATAAAACTAAACGTGACCAGCCGACGCATATCCAGCTTGTGGGCGAAACGACCAATAATCGGCGACAGGATCACCGGGATTATCCCCACCGGTGCGGAGGCCAGGCCTGCCCAGGTCGCGGTGTATCCGTAGACCTCCTGCAACAACTGCGGCAGCAGGACGATAGCGCCGAAGTAGAGCATATAGGCCAGGCTGATACACAGGCAGCCGATGGTAAAGTTTCGCGACTTAAACAGCGAGAGATCGACAATCGGGTTATCGTCGGTAAGCTCCCAGACAATCAGGAAGCTGATGGCTACCACGGCGACGACCGTCAGGATAATTATCTCCTGCGAGGCGAACCAGTCCAGCTCTTTACCGCGATCGAGCATAATCTGCAAACTGCCGATACCAACAACCAGCAGCGCCAGACCAATAGCGTCAATGCGTCGCTGTTCGGTACGGGTTTCCCGGCCGCGCAGGGTTTGTAGCGTCATCAACACCACCACCGCCCCGATCGGCACGTTAATGAAGAATATCCAGCCCCAGTGATAGTTGTCGCTGATATAGCCCCCGAGAATCGGGCCACAAATCGGGGCGACAATCACCGTCATCGACCACAGAGCGAGGGCGATAGACCGTTTGGCGGGCGGATAGTTATTCAGTAACAGGCTTTGTGAAAGCGGAATTAATGGACCGGCGACAATCCCCTGAATCACGCGGAAGAAAATCAGCATGGTCAGGCTGTTGGACATCCCACACGCCCAGGACGCAATGACAAAGCCGATGGTGGACCACATGAACAGCTTTACTTCGCCAAAGCGTTTGGCCAGCCAGCCGGTGATCGGAATGGAGATAGCATTCGCCACCCCGAAAGAGGTGATCACCCAGGTCCCCTGGCTCAATGAAGAGCCGAGGTTCCCGGCAATAGTGGGGATCGCCACGTTAGCAATGGTGGAGTCCAGCACCTGCATGAATGTCGCCAGTGACAACGCGATCGTCATAATGACGAGCTGCGCGCCTTCCAGCGGTTTTTGCTGTTGCATCACACGCACCTTTGAATTAGCCCGCGTTGGCCCGCACGATCTCTTCGATCATTTTATTGACCGGAGCAAGGTTGATTTCTCGAGCATTACTTTCTGCAACCGGCGTAGTACGCACCTGGCTTGCCAGAATCTGTCCGTCACGATTTTGGGTATCGACCGTTACCAGCGTAGACAGGCCAATACGCAGTGGATGTTGCGCTAACTGCTGGGCATCCAGTTCAATACGCACGGGCAGACGCTGGACGACTTTGATCCAGTTACCGGTTGCGTTCTGTGCTGGCAGCAGCGAGAAGGCGCTACCGGTCCCCATATCGAGGCCGACAACCTTACCGGTGTATTTCACGTCATCGCCGTAAATATCACTGATCACCGTTGCCGGTTGGCCGATGCGCATATGCGCAAGCTGGGTTTCTTTGAAGTTGGCGTCCACCCACAGGTTGGTGGCAGGGACAACGGCCATCAGCGGTGTGGTTGGGCTAATCTGCGCGCCAGGCTGCACGGCACGACGGGACACGTAGCCGGTCATCGGGCTAACAATTTTGGTACGTTCCAGCGCCAGCCATGCATTACGCACTTCGGTGGCTGCTTGTTGCACGGCGGGCTGGTCTTCAAGCTTACTGCCGAGGATCATCGCCTGGTTGGCATTGTATTGCTGTATTGCGACATCAAGCTGAGCCTGCGCGCTGGCAACGGCATCACGCGCATGTTGCAGTTCTTCGCGACCGATCAGGTTAGCATTTCCCAACGGGACGCGGCGATTAAAGTCGCTTTGTGCCTGCGCCAGGGCGGTTTTCTGCACCTCAATGCTGGCCTGAAGCTGCTTGCTGTTGATCATCAACTGGTGCGTCTGGCGCACGCTGGAGGCCAGCGCCGTTTTGGCTTTTTCAAGCGCCTGCTTAGCGTCCGTCTGGTCGAGGGTCACCAGCACGTCGCCTTGTTTGACATAGTCAGTGTTATCAGCCCAGACTTTCGTCACGCTGCCTGATACCTGCGCCATGATTTGAACCTGGTTCCCTGCCACGTACGCATCGTCTGTCTCTTCGACATGACGCAGTACTAAAAACCAATAAATCCCATATGCCACGGCAATGATAATAAAGAGCAAGGTCAGAAGCAGCAGCATACTTTTACGTTTGCCATTCTTCTTGACCGGTTGCTGCGGGGTTTGAGTCTCCGCATTTGCGCTCATGTTGTTCTCCACGATCTTATTTTTTTTCACATCGGCTGAGCCGACCTGTTTATCAGAAAGGCCAGCAGGGTGACCTGCTGGCCTGTCGGTTTTTCATTTATCAATCTGGATTTTTGAGCGTGTCGGCGCGTTAACGCAGCGCGTCGAGTACCGTGCCATCCTGTTCCATCTGATCAAGACGGGTCAGAAGCTTGCGGGTGATGTGCTCAAGCTGATCTTTTTCTGTGGTGCTAAGAGATGACCAGAGCTGATGCAGACAGTTATGCTGAGGCGGTAATACCTCTTGCAAGAATGCATGGCCTTTCTCGGTCAACTGTAGATGCAGGCAGCGGCGATCGTTATCGCTTTCGCGACGCTCGATCCAGCCACGTTTTTCTAACTCATCCGCGATACGCGTGGCGTTAGTCCGCGACGAACCCAGTGCGCAACTCAGTTCAGAAGGCTGAATACTGTGGTTTTCCTGAGACTCCAGCGTAATCAACGCCATAAACAACGTCTCGTTAATCCCTTGAGCTTTCAGCATTTTATTGCGGTTTTCCAGCAGCTTGCCCTGCATGTGCATGCAAAGACGAGTCAGAAGAACTTCCTGGTAAGGGAATTCTTCGTAGCGGCTGGCGCGAAATTTTAGCATTTGTTCAATGGGCGTAAACGAACTATCCATTTGGGTATAACCTCATTAATTTCAGCCGATATAGTAACGACAGTGACAAATAAAGTAAATGTATTATTTATTTAAAATGATTATTTTTACCTATAAAACAACCCACATTTTCCAGGCTAATCCGTAGCCCAGAGCACTCAGCAATGTCGGAATGATGATGCTGCGGGTCTTAAAATAGCTTGCGCCCAGTACAACAAACCCCACCAACGTTGGCACAAACCGACGAGCGTCGTGCATAACTTCAGGTGCGGTAGACACCACCAGTAGGGCGCAAATTGATGCTATGCCAATGGTGTCGAGTAAAATGCCGGTTGCGCCGCGTTTTGTCGGGCGAACATTTCCCACCCCCAGACGCAGCGGTAAATAACGAAAGCAGTAGTTGACGCCGCCAACCAGCAGGCCAAGCAGCAGAACCTCATAACTCATCAGGCGCCCCCTGCCAGAATGACTGGATAAGCGCCGTCAGACATCCACAAACAATGCCAGCGAGTATGGCGGCAGGAATAGAAAAAAACGTCACGCCCGCCAGTGCTCCGCCGAGTGCCGCGGTCACACACAGCGACTGTTTACGCTGAAATGACGCGAGCAGAAAGCTCATAAACAGCGCCGGGAGCATAAAACCCAGCGCCGCTTCGACCGCCGGAAAATCCTTCAGTAAGCCACTGCCGGAGAATGCGCCAATAATCGTACCGAATACCCAGGAAATCCAAGCACATAGTGCGATCCTCATCATCCAGTTCTCACTCCAGCGACGATTGTCCCGCACCAGCTTCGTCGTTGCGGCGGCAAACACTTCATCAGTGAGGCCAAAGGCCCACACTGCGCTTTTAGGTTTACTGAGTCGTTGGGCGATGCGGCTGCGCAGGGAAGGGCCATACAACACATGGCGTACGTCCATGGCCATCACGGTGAGCGCGGCGACCCATAGCGAACTGCCCGCGGCAAGCATGGTAGTGATGACGAACTGGCTGGCACCGGCATAGATAATGCAGGAGAAAAAGACGCTTTCGACGGGCGTAAAGCCCAGGCGAGTGGCATTGAGACCAAATGCAAAGGCGACCGGAATATAGCTGATGACGATCGGCAGACTGTCTTTGAATCCTTCCGTTAAGGTTGCCGGGCTGGGGTCTGACTGGGGAACAGGGCTTTCCATAGGATTATAGGCTTCATTACCGAAATTTAAATAACCTGGCTCAATGAGTTATAACCTTAGCAGACTGATGAGCTCCTTAACACCCTGAGGAGCTCAATCAGCGGCAAACACGCGCGATACGCTTAATTTACGGCTTCCTGGCGGTGAAAACCTCGCCACCAGACCAGCAGGTTGAGTACGGCAACGGTCGACCCTGCCAGACAAACGCCAGCCCAGCCGGCATGCTGCCAGGCAGAGGCTGAAATCAGTGAACCTGCCGCCCCGCCAATAAAATAACTGGTCATATAGCCGGCGGTCAGTCGGTTACGCGCATCCGGGTGAATGCGGTAAATAACCGTCTGGTTGGTGATATGCACGCCCTGAACGGTGAGATCCAGTACCAGAATGCCAATTATCAGCATCGGTACTGACGTATGACCCAACCAGATTGCCAGCCAGGAGAGCAGCAGTAACAACAGACCTAATGTCGTGGTGAGATGGGATTTGCCCTGATCGGCAAATCCACCTGCAGGACGAGCGCCGAGCGCACCGGCGGCACCGGCCAGGCCAAACAGGCCAATCATGCCTTCTGAATAGTTAAACGGCGGTGCCGCCAGCAAAAATGCCATTGATGTCCAGAGAATACTAAAGTTGGCAAACGTCAGGCAGCCCAGCATCGCCCGGGTACGCAGCAGTTTATCGTGGATAAACAGGCTGAAGACCGAGCCTAACAACTGTGGATAGTTGAGATGGGTTTCTGATTTCATCTTCGGCAGTCCGCGCCATAGCGCGATAGCCATTAGCGCCATCAGCACCGAGGCGACCCAAAATACCGTGCGCCAGCCGCCGAGATTCGCCAGCAGCCCGGCCACGGTACGAGCCAGTAAAATCCCCAACAGCAGACCGCTCATAATGGTGCCGACAACTTTGCCGCGTGTCTCCGGCGTGGCGAGTGTGGCCGCCAGCGGAACCAATATTTGTGCTACGACGGAAAACAACCCGGTCAGTGCCGTGCCGAGGATCAGCATGCCCAACGACTGGCTGCTGGCGGTAATCAACATGCCGCCAGCGGCGAGTAACGTCATGGAAACGATAAGCCCCCGCCGCTCAAACATATCGCCAAGCGGTACCAGAAACAGCAGGCCCGCGGCGTAGCCAAGCTGTGCCGCGGTGACGATAAAGCCTGCAGTACTGGCAGACAATGAGAAGTTACGCGCGATGGTATCGAGCAGCGGCTGGGCGTAATAGTTACTGGCGACGGCGAGACCCGTGGCGATGGACATGAGCAGGATCAGCGATCGGCTAAGTCCCTGAGAGGAATTTGTCATTGTTTTCAGCTGAATAATGGATTTCTGAAACAATCATAACGGAAGTGGATAAATGTTGCTGATTTGTTAGGTGATGGATTGTGCGGTTTCGGGCGAGTGAAGAACTGCGTGCCGGATAAGGCGCATTGCGCCACCATCCGGCATTGGTGTGGTTACTTACTGTGCCTGATGGCGCTACGCTTATCAGGCCTACGAGTGGGTTACTTCTGCGCAGCTAATGCTTCTTTTACCCAGCCGTCGAACTGCTGCTGGTGGGCTTTGATCCAACCGTCAACGTGACCCTGCACATCGGCTTCGGAAGCTTTGCCCTCATGCATCATCGCGTTCTGTGCGTTGATGTCCGCCAGTGGCAGCTTGATGATGGCAAACAGCTTCGCCGCGGCCGGGTTTTTTTCTGCCCATGCCTTGTTGGCAACGATATGCATGGTGTTGACCGGGAAGCCGTAGTTCGCGCCGTTTGGCAGCTTAGTGTCAATGTCTTTTTGCTCACCCGGCAGGGAAGAGAACGGCACCTGTAACCAGACCACGTCTTTGCCCGGCTTCATCACGTCGCTGACCCAGTATGGTGTCCAGGTGTAGTACAGGATCGGTTTGCCTTCTTTGAAGCGCGTGATGGTGTCAGCCATCATCGCCGCGTAGTTGCCATGGCTGACCTCGACCGTTTTTTGCAGATCGAAGGCTTTGTTTTGGTGGTTGATGACCGCTTCGCAACCCCAGCCCGGTGAACAACCCATCATGTCGGCTTTACCATCGCCGTTGGTATCAAAGATTTTGGCGATCTTCGGATCTTTCAACTGGGCGATATTGGTGATTTTGTACTGCTCAGCGGTTTTTTTGTCGATCAGATACCCCTGCGCAGCTCCCGTCACGAATACCCCCTCGCGATAAAACTTTTTGTCTCCGCCCGCCGCGGCGTACATGTCGTCATGCAGCGGCTGCCAGTTCACGGCAGTAAAAGTTGCATCGCCAGAAGCAATAGAGGTGTAGCCGACGTTGTAATCAACTTCGCTCGTTTTGTTGACGGTATAACCCAGCTTTTCCAGCGCGCGGGCGACCAGCTGTGTCTGGAAGGATTCTTCAGAGATTGTGCTCTGGATAGGTTGTACGGTGATGCCTTTGCCCGGCAGGTCGGCAGCGAAAGCGCTGGTGGAGACAAGGGTGGCAAACGCTGTGGCAAAAAGTACGGTATGTCGCATCGTTATTCCTTTAATTATTGGAGGGACGTGTAGGCCCGGTAAGCGCAATGCCACCGGGCAACAGGTGAATTACTTCGTGAAAGGGCGGGTGATAAGCCCAACAGGGCCGGTGGTGTACCAGCGACGGTTACCCCGGCTGCGCGAGTCGCGACCGACGGCCTGCGTCAGGCGGTCCAGAATGATGGCGAGGATCACAATCCCAACCCCGCCAACGGTAGCCAGCCCCATATCGAGACGCCCGATACCGCGCAGTACCATCTGACCCAGCCCGCCGACGGCGATCATCGAGGCGATGACGACCATGGAAAGCGCCAGCATCAGCGTCTGGTTAACCCCCGCCATAATGGTGGGCATCGCCAGCGGTAGCTGGACTTTAAACAGCATCTGACGCGGGCTGGCACCAAAGGAGCGAGAAGCTTCAATCAGATCGGCTGGCACCTGGTTAATACCCAGAATGGTCAGACGCACAATCGGTGGCAGGGCGAAGATAATCGTCACCACGACACCCGGCACGTTACCAATGCCGAATAACATCACAATCGGCACCAGATAGACGAACGCAGGCGTGGTTTGCATGGCATCGAGCAGGGGACGAACGATCTTTGCCGCACGCGGACTGCGCGCCAGCCAGATCCCCATGGGTAAACCAATCAACACGCAGAACAGCAGTGCGGTCAACACCAGTGCCAGGGTAATCATCGCCTGCGACCAGGCGCCAATCGCGCCAATCGCGACCAGTGAAATCAGCGTGGCAACGCCCATTCCGAGGCCGGAAATCTGCCAGGCGATTAACGCGAAAAGAATAATCGCCACCGGCGCAGGCATCCCCAGCAGCAGTTGCTGGAAGCCGTTGAGAATGTAATCTACCGGGACACGAATGCCCTGGAAGACGGGACGAAAATGGGTCACCACCCAGTCGATCCCTTCGGTGACCCAGCTATCGAGCGGGATCAGCGTTTTATGGAACGGATCCATAATATTGAAATGCTCAGGTGCTGGCGCGGGCGCACTGGTCAGCCAATCGGTGCCGCCGTCGGCAGGCGCGCTTGACGCGGTACCCCAGGCATCAGCGGATTGTGCAGCGCTATCGGCTGCTGGTGTCGTGTCCCACGGATTTGTTTGATCAGTCATTGTTTGCCCCCTCGCGATCTAAAGCCTGTAGCAGCATGCGTTTGGAAATAATGCCCACATACTGATGTTCCTCATCGACAACCGGTACCGCGCACGGTGCTTGCCCGACATGAGAAAGCAGCTCGCTCAGCGGCGTTTTCGCCTCTACGGCTAACGGTTCGTCGATCAGTGCGGCTTCAATACCCTGCGCCTGACGTAAGGCGGTTTTTAATGAGTCGATGGAGACCACGCCAACAAACTTGTTTCCGCGTTCAATCACGTAACCAAATTCACGATCTTTATCCTGCAATAATTGCAGTGCCGAACGTGGGCCAATCCCTGGTGTTTTACGAATTAAGCCTTCAGGGCTACGACGGGAAATATCTTTCGCGCTGAATACCTGGCTAATATCAACGCCACGGAAGAAGGTGCGCACATAATCATTGGCCGGATTATTCAGGATTTCATCCGGGGTACCGACCTGCACCACTTCACCATTTTGCATGATGGCGATGCGATCACCAATGCGCATGGCTTCGTCGAGATCGTGGGAAATAAAGACCACGGTTCGCTGATGCTTTGCCTGCAGTTTTACCAACTCATCCTGCATCTCGGTACGAATTAAAGGATCGAGCGCAGAGAAGGCTTCATCCATTAATAAGATGTCAGGGTTAATGGCTAATGCGCGGGCGAGACCGACACGCTGGCGCATACCACCGGAGAGTTCATCGGGGTAACCGTGAGCGTAATTCTCAAGCCCGACCTGGCGGAGCGCATCCAGCGCTTTTTCACGACGTTCATCCGCAGCAATACCGGCTAACTCCATACCGAAGGCCGTATTGTCGAGTACCGTCATGTGCGGCATCAGGGCAAAGGACTGGAATACCATCGCAATCTTTTTTCTGCGCACCTCGCGAAGCTCGGCATCGGATATCCTGGCGATATCCACGCCGTCAATCAGTACCTGCCCGCGGGTGGGTTCAATCAGGCGATTGAGAAGGCGTACCATTGTGGATTTACCCGAACCGGATAATCCCATGATGACAAATATCTCGCCTTCTTCAATGGCCAGACTGGCGTCTTTAACGCCAAGCGATAGCCCTGTTTTTTCCAGAATCTGCTCTTTTGAAAATCCTTTTTCAATATATTTGAACGCTCTCTGGGGATGCTCGCCAAATATCTTATAGAGATTTTTAACTTCTAATTTAATTGCCATGCAATAGAATTATTCCTGTTATTTGTTTATATCGATATAGTACCTGGTGAAAATAGTTATCTTTTTCTACCCTAACATACTGAGAATCTGAGACAACCCTGAATTTGGTTGTGGCATGAATATTGCCGAAGGCCAGATGGCGAGATTTCCCGTGATATAAGGGCTGAGCGTGGATGAAACTTCTTTGATATTTTTTGTAAATGGCAGTAAAAAGTCGCCTGAATTGTTGAAACTCAGGCGAATAATGCGGCTAATATTGAGTGTAGATCACACAATGATATTTGTGTGATAAAAATGTGATCCCGTTAAAATATTAACGCGAAAAGTGTAGGGTATTTTCCGCGAAAATGAGATCTAGAAATTCCAGTCGTCGTCTTCAGTTTCGACGGCTTTCCCCATCACGTATGACGAGCCTGAACCGGAGAAAAAATCATGGTTTTCATCGGCGTTGGGCGACAGCGCGGCGAGGATTGCCGGATTGACATCCGCCATTTCCGCCGGGAACAGGGCCTCATAACCCAGGTTCATCAAGGCTTTATTGGCGTTGTAACACAGGAACGCTTTCACTTCGTCGGCCCAGGCGGTTTCGGCATACAACACTTCCGTGTAGCGAACTTCGTTATCGTACAAATCCATCAGCAGATCGAGAGCAAAATTCTTCAGTTCCTCACGAGCAGACAGTGAAATATGCTCCAACCCCTTTTGATACTTATAACCAATGTAATAGCCGTGGACCGCTTCATCACGAATAATCAGACGGATGAGATCGGCGGTATTGGTCAGTTTGCCGCGACTGGAGAAATACATCGGCAGCCAGAAGCCAGAATAGAACAGGAATGATTCCAGAAATACGCTGGCAATTTTCTTCTTCAATGGATTATCGCTGGCGTAATGTTGCAAAATAATTTGTGCTTTGCGCTGTAGTGGGGCATTTTCTTCACTCCAGGCGTAGGCCGCATCCACATCTTTGGTCTGGCAAAGCGTAGAGAAAATAGAGCTGTATGAACGGGCGTGCACCGCTTCCATAAAGCTGATATTCGACAGCACCGCCTCTTCATGCGGGGTTAAGGCATCTGCCATCAACGCGGGCGCGCCGGCAATATTCTGAATGGTGTCGAGCAGCGTCAGCCCGGTAAAGACGCGAATGGTGAGCTGCTGCTCGGCGACGCTTAGCGTTTGCCAGGCAGGAATATCATTCGACAACGGGACTTTTTCCGGCAACCAGAAATTACTGGTCAGCCGGTTCCACACCTCCAGATCTTTATCATCCTCAATTTTGTTCCAGTTGATGGCGCTCACGCGGTTTAGCTTCATCCTGCTCTCCTTACAGCGCGCATGACACGCAGCCTTCAATTTCAGTACCTTCCAGCGCCAGCTGGCGCAGTCGGATGTAGTACAGCGTTTTGATGCCTTTTTTCCACGCGTAGATTTGCGCTTTGTTGATATCGCGGGTGGTGGCGGTGTCCGGGAAAAACAGCGTCAGCGACAGCCCCTGATCGACGTGTTTGGTTGCCTCGGCGTAGGTATCGATGATTTTTTGCGGGCCAATCTCGTAGGCATCCTGATACAGCGCCAGATTTTCGTTGGTCATAAACGGGGCAGGGTAATACACACGCCCGGTTTTACCCTCTTTGCGAATCTCCACCTTAGACACAATCGGATGAATACTTGAGGTGGCATGGTTGATGTAGGAGATGGAGCCGGTTGGCGGCACCGCCTGTAAATTCTGGTTATAAATACCGTAGCGCATCACATCCTCACGCAGCTGTGACCACATTTCACGCGTCGGCAGCGTCACGCCGCGGGTGGCAAACAACGCGCGGACTTTCTCGGTTTTTGGCTGCCAGTCGCCGCTTAAATAGCGATCAAAATACTCGCCGCTGGCGTAGCGCGACTGGTTGAATCCGGCAAAGGTCTGGCCACGCTCTTTGGCCAGCAACATGGAGGTATGCAGGGCATGCCAGGTGACGGTGTAGAAATAGAGATTGGTGAAATCCAGCCCCTCCGCTGAACCATAGGCAATACCTTCGCGCGCCAGATAGCCATGCAGGTTCATCTGCCCCAGCCCAATCGCGTGCGAAGCGCTGTTCCCGGCTTCAATCGACGGAACGCTGCGGATGTGACTCATGTCGGAGACGGCGGTTAAGCCGCGAACCGCTGTTTCAACGGTGCGGCCAAAGTCCGGCGAATCCATGGTGTGGGCAATGTTCAGCGAGCCGAGATTGCAGGAGATATCGCGTCCAATCTGCGCGTAGTCGAGGTTTTCATCGTAGGTCGAAGCGCTGTTGACCTGCAAAATTTCCGCGCACAGGTTGCTCATATTGATGCGACCGGCAATGGGGTTGGCGCGGTTCACCGTGTCTTCAAACAGGATGTAGGGGTAGCCGGACTCAAACTGGATTTCCGCCAACCGCTGGAAGAAGTCACGGGCGTTAATGTACCGCTTGCGCACGCGTGCGTCGGCGAGTAACTCGTCATAGCGTTCGCTGACGGCGATGTCGCTAAACGGTTTCCCGTAAATACGCTCCACGTCATAGGGGGAGAACAGCGCCATCTGCGCATTCTCTTTTGCCAGACGGAAGGTAACATCCGGGATCACCACGCCGAGTGACAGCGTTTTAATGCGAATTTTTTCATCGGCGTTTTCGCGCTTGGTATCGAGAAAGCGCAGAATATCCGGATGGTGCGCGTGCAGATACACCGCGCCCGCGCCCTGTCGCGCGCCCAGTTGGTTGGCATACGAAAACGCATCTTCCAGCATCTTCATCACCGGGATCACCCCGGAAGACTGGTTTTCAATACGCTTAATCGGTGCCCCGGCTTCGCGCAGGCTGGAGAGCAGAAACGCCACGCCGCCACCGCGTTTGGAAAGCTGAAGCGCCGAATTTACCGCCCGACCAATGGACTCCATATTGTCTTCAATACGTAACAGGAAGCAGGAGACCAGCTCGCCGCGCTGGGCTTTGCCGCAATTAAGGAAGGTTGGCGTGGCGGGCTGAAAACGCCCGGCGAGCATATCGTCGGTGAGTCGCAGGGCGAGCGTCTCATCACCCTGTGCCAGCGTCAGCGCCACCATCGTCACGCGATCGGCAAAATCCTCGAGGTAGCGTTTACCGTCAAAGGTTTTCAGCGTATAGCTGGTGTAATACTTCCATGCGCCGAGAAAGGTCTGGAAGCGAAACCCGCTGGCGTGAGCGTGGGCAAACAGCTTCACCACGAAAGCGCGATCATAACGGGTCAAAACGCTTTCGTCGTAATAACCTTCGCTTACCAGCGTATCCAGACGCGCGTCCTGGCTGGCAAACACCACCGAGTTGGGCTGCACGTGATTTGTCATAAACGCGTCCACCGCCTGATGGTCTTTCTCAAACTGAATACGCCCGGCGTTATCGTACAGATTCAGCATGGCGTTAAGTGCGTGATAATCCAGCGTGGGCTGAACTACGCGTTCTGCGGTTGTTGTTGCCAAAATTCGCTCACTCCTTTTCGCACGTTGTCGATGTCGCCTGGCGTCCCCATCAGCTCAAAGCGATAGAGCCACGGCACGGCGCATTTTTGTGAAATTACGTCACCCGCGCGGCCGTAGGCGTCGCCGAAATTGCGATTGCCGGCGGCGATGACGCCGCGAATTAACGCCCGATTATGGGGATCGTTTAAAAAGCGGATCACCTGTCGCGGGACCGCGCCTGCCGTACCGCCGCCGCCGTAAGACGGCACGACTAAAATGTAAGGTTCGTCTACCTGGATCCGCTCGCGTTCGTTAATCGGAATTCGCACGGCGGGCAGCCCCAGACGTTGCATAAAGCGATGGGTATTTTCAGAGCTGCTGGAGAAGTAGACGAGGGTGCTCATGTGTTGGCCACGTGGGGCTGCGGACGCAGACGATTGATCATGTCCGGGCGAAATCCTGACCAGCGGGTTTCTCCTGCTACCACCACCGGTAATTGGCGAAACCCCTGCTCGCGCAGGGTTTCTGCCAGCTCGGGGGCCAGATCGACATTGATCATCTCGACGTCAAGCCCACGGCTTTCCATCGCCCGTTTCGTGGCGTGGCACTGAATACAGTTATTGCGAGTGTAAATAATAATACGCATGATTCGTATTTCCATTTATGGGTGTAAAAGCGGCGCGATAATGGCGTCGGGTTGTGTGTGTCGTGATGTAATCAATACTAGATGTAGTTTATAAAAGATTCAACCATACAAGATATGGGATTTTAGAGTGATGAGGGGCCGGGAGATGAGTGTGGCGGAGGGCGGGGTATGTAGCATTACGTGTTGCCGGATAAGGTGTTTCCGCCGCCATCCGGCACCACAGAATTACATGCGCATGCCTACTGCCAGACGGTTAAAGCAGTTCATCAGGCTAATGGCGAACGTCAGATCGCTTATTTCTTTGGCGCTAAAATGGTTCAGCAGCGGCATATAAACGTCGTCTTCGGCGTGCGTCGAGGCGATGTGGGTAACGGATTCGGCCCATGCCAGCGCTGCGCGTTCCTGATCACTGAAATGGTGGCTGACGCGCCATCCTGCCAGCGCATCCAGTTTGGCCTGCTCTACGCCAGACTTACGCAGGGCTTTACTGTGCATTTCCAGACAAAACGCGCAGCCGTTGATTTGCGAGACCCGCAGGTAAATCAACTCCGTCAGTGTAGGCTCCAGCGCGCAGTTTTCCAGCGCTTTGCTGGCCTGAACCAGAGCGTTATAGATTTCAGGGCTAAGTTCATAATAGGGCTGGCGTAACATCGTCATGGTATTTCTCCTCGTTTGGATGACCCGCAATGTAGCACTATAATGGTCTGTTAAAGAGAACCATATTTTTATCAAAAAAGCAGACCATAAATGCCACGCTACCAGCAAATCGCCCGTCAGTTAAAAACCGCTATTGAGAAAGGGGAACTTAAGCCTGGCACACGCTTGCCGTCCAGCCGCACCTGGTCCCAGGAACTGGGCGTTTCGCGCTCGACGGTGGAAAACGCCTACGCAGATCTGGTGGCGCAAGGCTGGCTGGAACGACGCGGGCAGGCCGGAACGTTTGTCAGTCAGCAACTGCGACTGGACACTTCGCCCGTCGCACCAACGGTCTTTGCCGGAGAAAACCCTACACCGCAACTTTTTCAGATGGGATTACCGGCGCTCGATCTCTTTCCCCGCGAGGTCTGGGCGCGGGTGATGGGGCGGCGTTTACGCACGCAGACACGTTTCGATCTCGCCTTGGGTGATGTCAGCGGCGAACTGTTGCTACGCCAGGCGATCGTTGATTATCTGCGCATATCCCGCAGTATTGAGTGCCTGCCGGAGCAGATTTTTATTACTTCGGGCTATGCGGCCTCCATGACCTTAATCCTGCGGGCGCTGGCAAATCCCGGCGCAGGAATGTGGGTAGAAGATCCCGGTTTTCCGCTGATCCGCCCCGTTATAACGCAGGAACAGGTTGAACTGCTGCCCGTCCCGGTCGATGGCGAGGGTCTGGATGTGAGCGCCGGGATCCGCGACTACCCGCAGGCGCGTTTTGCCCTCCTCACGCCAGCCCATCAAAGTCCGTTGGGCGTTGCTCTCTCGCTTGACCGTCGACACCAATTGCTGGAGTGGGCCGCCCGTGCGCGGGCATGGATCATTGAAGATGACTACGACAGCGAGTTTCGCTACCACGGAAAACCGCTGCCGCCGCTAAAAAGCCTGGATGCGCCGCAGCGGGTGATTTATGCCGGTACTTTCAGCAAATCATTATTTCCGGCTTTACGTACAGCCTGGCTGGTGGTGCCGGTGACGGAGGTCGCGCGCTTTCGCCGCCAGGCGGCGCTGACGGCTTGTAACGTGCCGCTGTTATGGCAACAAACGCTGGCGGATTTTATTCGTGATGGCCATTTCTGGCGGCACCTGAAAAAAATGCGCCAACACTATGCCCAGCGGCGTCAGTGGATGGAAAGTGCGCTGACGGAATACGGCTTTAGCGTTGTACCTCAGCAAGGCGGAATTCAACTGGTGATATCGGTGAGCGGCGAAGATACGGCGTTGGTGTGCAAAGCGAATCAGGCTGGTCTGGCGGTTCAGGCGTTAAGCCAATGGCGAATAACCTCAACGGGAGAGGGCGGCATATTACTGTCATTTACCAATATCCCGTCGGCGGAAATGGCCCGGCAGGCCGCCCGTCAACTTCGGCTGGCAATAACCTGATCCAGCGCCATGCTTAAGATAGCCGCCTCACTCTCTTCATGCGTTTATGGACTTTTCTGAAAGCGTTGCTAATGCTGAATCAGGTAAGGTAAGCCCGCGGTAAAAGATAACGAGGAAAAATATATGTATTTAAGACCCGATGAGGTGGCGCGCGTACTTGAGAAAGTAGGCTTTACCGTGGATGTAGTGACGCAGAAAGCGTACGGTTATCGACGTGGCGAAAACTATGTGTATGTTAATCGTGAAGCGCGCATGGGACGCACAGCATTAGTGATCCACCCCACGTTAAAAGAACGAAGTTCTTCGTTAGCGGATCCGTCAACGGATATTAAAACCTGCGATCACTATCAGCAATTCCCGCTTTATTTAGCCGGAGAAACCCATGAACATTATGGTATTCCACACGGCTTCAGCTCGCGTATTGCGCTAGAACGTTATTTAAATGGGTTGTTTGGTGACGTGAGTACAAACTAAAGACGCGACTGGCGGGGATGATAGCTGCTGACTTTAAACAGGCGGCGGCAATAATCAAGGAAGTAGCCGTACACCGCACCCATCAACATTGAAACCACGATGTTGGAACTGACGGCCGCCGTGATCTGGTGCCAGTCTGCGCCAACCGTGAGCAGAATGACCACATACACCGGTGACTGGAAGGTCACGTATGCCAGCACATCCGCCAGATTTTTTGCCCATCCCGCCGGTGTGGCTTTACGCGCCGCACGCATAAACAGATCGCGGTACATACCGTAAGGCCAGGCGATCAGAATGTTGACAGGAATCGCCACCAGTCGGGAAGAGAGCGACTGCTCAAAGGTCATTCCGGAAAGGAATACTTCAATCAACATGTTCACGACAGAACAGTAAACAACCATCGCGAACGTGTCTGCTACAGCATGACGCAAGCGTGACTGCGGAGAGAACATGTTAATGCTCCTTGTAAGAAGAGGTAAAAAGGTATCGTATACCTTGTTGCTAGTGATTTGTTTTGCTGCTTTCGCGTTTCAATAGGATATCTGCCTGCATAATAACTATCAACTAGCTTAAAATTTTTATTTATTGTCTTTTTGTCGATAAAATGCTCTGCAATGGTCTGTTTTTTGTTCGTTTTGGCATTTTCGTTGTCATGTTGATTAAATGTCTTTCAAATCATTATGTTATATTGATTTGTTTTTCTGGTTTTTTTACGAACTTTTCTAGATGTTTTTGAATATTACGCCGACATATTTATTTTTATTATCGGGTCATTACAAAATTGCATTGCAGGATGCCCCTACGATGGGGTGATAAATATTAAGGTAACGTTTTGATTAATAGCTCGAGATCGACAGGGGCTGGAAATAGAATAATCAATCGAATATAATTTTTGCTGTAATACCATTTTTGCTTTATGCGTTAAAGAGGTTTTATTAATATGAGTTCAATGTTAAAAAACTTAAATAATATCCGCTCGCTGCGTGCAATGGCTCGTGAATTTCCGGTCGATGTACTGGAAGATATACTGGAAAAATTCAGGGTGGTCACCAAAGAACGACGTGACGAGGAAGAACAGTTACAGCGCCAGCGTGCAGAACAGCAGGAAAAAATTAATACGCTGCTGGCGCTGATGAAAGCAGATGGGATTGAGCCAGAAGAGTTGCTAAGCATGACGACGGTGACGTCGCGAGCAGTTAAAAAACGTCAGCCGCGCCCGGCAAAATATCGTTTTACCGATCTCAATGGTGAAGTGAAAACCTGGACTGGACAAGGCCGCACGCCAAAACCTATTGCGCAGGCGCTGGCTGCCGGTAAATCACTCGATGATTTTTTGATCTAATTAGCAAGGCGGTGAGAGTGTCTCACCGCTTATTTTCAGCAAACGCCAAAATCGCCGTCTTCGCTATATCAGGTGACATCTGCTGCTTTCAGAGTGAATTTTTCGCCACTTTCATTACTGGCCTGTACGGCCACAATCTGCTCGTCATTCACTTCAACAACTTTCAATTTTGGTCCGCCCATACGCGGTTGAACCAGATCGCCGGGTTTAAACATACTGTCCTCCGTTCTTGATGGCAAAACCCACCATAGATCAGGGCCATCGGCGGGTACAGCGCTGTTTCACCGATTACCGCTTAATGAGTACGCCGATTCCAGGGCATTTTATCCAGCAACCGCGCCATGCCGCAGAAGCCGGTAACGCCTGCCAGGATAAGCCCCGCGCCGACAAAGCCGCTGAGCAGAAAGAAGGCGCTGCCAACGGCGTAACCGAGAACCACGCCGAGTAAGATAAGACTGCCTGCGGCAATCTGCACCTGGCGCATCAGCGGTAACGGCTGTGATTTATCTTCTACGACCGGCAAATCTGCTGCCTTCCAGCCGTCGATTCCCCCCTCAAGCAGCCAGCACTGGGCTGGTGCAGCAATTGCACTCAGTTTTGTGGCCGCATTTTGTGTGCGCTTACCCGACTGGCAGTGAAAAATAATGCGATCGGCGCGTAAGTTATCCGGCAATAACCCCTGGTCGAGCGCGGACAACGGTGCCAGATGCGCCTGCGGAATATGTTCGCGCAGATACTCATCGGCATCACGAATATCAATCAGTTTGGCTCCTTGCGCTAACAGCGTCTGCGCCTCGCGCGGGGAAATCGTCCCAATGGTCATGTTGGCTCCTTACGGGCAATACAGTGTTTTTAATGTGGCGATGAGGGAATTCACCGCCGCATTTTTGATGAAGTAGAGAATGCGCTGGGCATCACGTTGGCGGTCTATTAATCCTTCCTCGCGCATTCGTGCCAGGTGCTGGGAGGTGGCAGAGGGGCTGAGTCCGGTGATCCGTGCAAGCTCACCCGCGCTGGTGCCCGGCGACCCGCAAAGCATGCACAAAATCAGCAGCCGCTTCGGGTTGCTCATTGCTTTTAGCAAGCTGGCGGCCTGTTCAGCGCTGGCCTGGAGTTGTTCGAGTTCAGTCATTTTTATTTAAGTAATTGCTAAATTAAGCATAGTCTAAAATAAAGAGGCAACGTACGCCAGCGTCAAGAGCGTAAAGGAGGGTAAAACAGCAGGGCGAGACGGGGGGAGTTAGCTACACTGATTATTCTTAGAGATAAAATCTCTTTCTAAACAATGAGTAATTTTTTGCTTGTAGGGAGTGTGTATGGGTTTCTGGAGAATTGTTTTAACGATCATTTTACCTCCGCTTGGCGTGCTGCTGGGCAAAGGTTTTGGCTGGGCGTTTATCCTCAATATTGTGCTGACGCTGCTGGGCTATATCCCAGGTCTGATCCACGCTTTCTGGGTACAGACCCGTGATTAAACTTTTTCTGCCAGCAGTTTGCCGGACATCGCCTGCTGAATAATCGGAATCGGCGTCAGCAGGTGCTGGCGCATTAATTCACTGGCGCGTACGGCATCGCGCGCCAGAATTGCGTCGGTCAGCGTCTGATGCTGATCGTGTTTATCTTCCAGCATTTCCACCGACAGCACCGTTTTACGCAGCCAGATAAACCGGTAGCGCGCCGCCAGAGAGAACAGCCGTTCACGCATTTGCAGCAGATACTGCGACCCACAGCCGGCAACAATCGCCGTATGAAACGCCTGATGGCGCTGATCCCATTCATCCAGCATCTCTTCGCTGGCATCAACGGCTTCCAGTTTGCTGAGCATATGTGCGCGCGCCAGAATTTCCGCTTCCCAGGCGTCGTCGCCGCGTTCGATAGCCAGACTGACCAGCATGGCTTCCATGTTGGCGCGGGCGTCAAAAATATCCAGCAGCTCCTGCTCAGACATTGACGCCACACGATACCCTTTCTGATTGACCACCGTGACCAGTCGCTCCGCCACCAGTTGCGAAAGCGCCTCGCGCAACGGTCCTACGCCGAGTTCATAGCGTGACGTCAGCAGACTCATTCGCAATTTTTCATCGGGCTGAAACACCCCGCGGATAATGTCGTTCTTGAGCCAGCGGTATCCATCAATGGCCGTCGGTTGGGAAATGGCGGTCATGGTCTTACTCCTGAAAAGTTGTCCCGGCCTGCGCCGGGAACGGGTTTAACGCGTACTGTGCAACGGTGCTTTTTGCCACGATAGCAGTTTTTTCCAGCGCGCCATAATAGGCACGGTGCAAATGATCGCGATGGCGAGCAGCCCGGTTGAGATGACTTCCAGCTGTTGTGCCGGACGAAACAGCATCGCCACCAGTACAAAGCCAATAAAACCGATCACCAGCCACGTCAGCCACGGATAGAGCCACATTTTCATCTTGATATCTGCACCTTCCGCCAGCAGGATTTTGCGCATCCGCAGTTGGGAAACAGCAATGACCAGATAGACCAGCAGCGCGATGGCACCAGAGCTGTCGATGAGAAATTTAAACACTTTTGCCGGTGCGTAATAATTCACGATCACGGTGAGAAACGCCGCCCCGGTAGAGAGTAGCACGGCGACATAAGGCGTTTTGCTGCGGTTGAGTTTACCCATAAAGGCCGGGGCATCACCGCGACGGCTCAGGGAATACAGCATACGGGAGGAGGTATACAGCGCTGAGTTCAGACAGCTGGTGACTGACAGTAAAATGACACAGTCCATGATCAGCTTAGCGTGCGGGATATGCAGTAACTCCAGCACCGAGCGGTAAGAGCCCACCTCTTTCAGCCCCGGCATGTTCCAGGGGATTAGCGCGACGACCACAAAAATGGAACACAGATAGAAAATGGAGATACGCCAGATGACCGAGTTCGTGGCGCGCACGATGTGTTTATCCGGCGTGTCGGACTCGGCGGCAGCAATGGTGACAATTTCTGCGCCCATAAAAGAGAACATGGTGATCAGCATCGCGCTCAGCACTGCGCCAAAACCGTTGGGCATAAAACCGCCCTGATCCCATAGCCTTGATACTCCGCTGACCTCGGCGTAGGGATAAAACCCACTAATCGCCGCCGCCCCGAGGGCAATAAATGCCAGGATGGCAATCACTTTGCACAGTGCCAGCCAGAACTCAAACTCGCCGTAATTTTTGACGCTCAGCAAATTACTGCCGGTTAACGCCAGCGTGATAACCAGGGAAAATAACCAGATGGGCACGCCCGGGATCCAGGAATGCAGAATGATGGCGGCAATGTTGGCTTCCAGCGGAATAACCAGCACCCAGAACCACCAGTACAGCCAGCCAATGGTATACCCAGCCCACGGGCCGATGGCCTTATCGGCATAGGTAGAAAACGATCCGGTATCCGGCGTGGCGACGGCCATTTCGGCCAGCATGCGCATAATCATCACCACCAGTAACCCGGCGAACAGATAGGCCAGTAGCACCGCGGGACCGGCTTCTGCAATCGCTACGCTTGAACCGACAAACAGGCTGGCGCCGATAACCCCGGCAATAGACAACATGGTGACGTGGCGTGATTTCAGCCCGCCCCCTAAATCATGTGATTGTGACACTTGCCCCATCTTTTAACCTCGTTATTGTTATTGACGTCGCTTCCTGCACCTTACCCGTAGGCCCGGTAAGCGGAGCGCTACCGGGCATCACAATATTGCCGGAGGCGGCGCATGCGCTTTATCCGGCCTACAATCCCCGCTCAGATACGGGGTTTAGCCTTGCTTCGCCTCGGCAAAACACTCGGCGATAATGTCCAGCCCCTGGCGGATTTGCCCGTCTTCAATGGTCAGTGGAACGAGGATGCGCAGCACGTTGTAGTACGGTCCGCAGGAGAGCAGGATCAGCCCTTTATCACGGGCGCGGGCGACAATTTCGGCGGTCAATTTCGCATTAGGCTTATGGCGATCGCCGTCTTCGAACAGTTCAATCGCAATCATCGCCCCCAGGCCACGTACGTCACCAATCTCACGGTGGGTTTCGGCAATCGCCAGCAGGCCGTTGCGCAGGGTGTTGCCGAGGTCATTGGCTTTTTGCAGCAGATTTTCCTGCTCGAAGATGTTCAGCACCGCCAGCGCGGCGGCACAGGCAATCGGGTTCCCGGCATAGGTGCCGCCCAGACCGCCCGGTGGGATCGCGTCCATCACCTCGGCGCGTCCGGTTACGCCCGCCAGCGGGAAGCCGCCGGCAATCGATTTGGCGAACGTGGTGATATCCGGCGCGACGCCCATTTGTTCCATCGCGAACAGCGTGCCGGTACGGCCCGCGCCGCTCTGGACTTCATCGGCAATCAGCATGATCCCATGCTCGTCACAAATGGCGCGCAGGCGCTGCATAAAGGCAGGGGAGGCGGCATAGAAACCGCCTTCGCCCTGGATAGGTTCAATGACGATGGCGGCAATGTCTTCCGGTGCGGCATCGTTTTTGAAGATGCGGTGGATACTGGCGATGGCATCGTCTTCGCTGATGTCATGCAGCGCACAAGGATACAGGGCGCGATAAACATGGCCCGGCATCAGCCCCATACCGGCAGAGTAAGGGTTTACCTTTCCGGTTAGCGACAGGGTGTAGTGGGTTCGGCCATGGTAAGCGCCGCTAAAGGCAATGGTACCGCTGCGTTTGGTGGCGGCGCGGGCGATTTTTACCGCGTTCTCCACCGCTTCGGAGCCGGTGGTCACCAGCAGGGTTTTCTTGGCGAAATCGCCCGGCACCTTTTGGTTCATGATTTCACACAGTTCGAGGTACGGCTCGTAGGCCAGCACCTGGAAGCAGGTATGCGACAGCTTTTTCAACTGCGCTTCTACCGCAGAGACAATCTGTGGGTGCAGGTGGCCGGTGTTCAGTACCGCGATGCCGCCAGCAAAATCAAGGAATTCACGCCCTTCAACGTCCCAGACCCGGCAGTTTTCTGCGCGTTCGGCAAAAATCGGGTGGATCTGTCCTACGCCACGTGGAACTGCGTTGCTACGACGTTGCATGAGTTCTTTATTGGTGCTCATCAGGTGTTCTCCAGTATTG
Organism: Citrobacter sp. wls711; assembly: GCF_005281055.1. NCBI lineage: Bacteria > Pseudomonadati > Pseudomonadota > Gammaproteobacteria > Enterobacterales > Enterobacteriaceae > Citrobacter > Citrobacter sp. wls711. The sequence continues at coordinate 30,471 of NZ_SZXC01000056.1, forward strand.
TTTTATTAAAGTCCGATACACATGTATTTGATTTCTAAATAGTCTTCGATGCCGTATTTCGATCCTTCACGGCCAAGACCGGAGGCTTTGATGCCACCAAAGGGAGCGACTTCGTTGGAGATAATGCCGGTGTTAATGCCGACAATGCCGTACTCCAGCGCTTCACCGACGCGAAAGACGCGGCTCAAATCACGGGCGTAGAAATAGGCGGCAAGGCCGAACTCGGTATCGTTGGCCTGCGCGATGACGTCAGCTTCGTCTTTAAAGCGGAACAGCGGTGCCAGCGGGCCGAACGTCTCCTCTTTGGCAACTTTGGCATGGTTGGGCACGTCGACCAGGATGGTTGGCTGGAAGAAATTACCGCCCAGCGCGTGAGCCTTACCGCCGCTGATAATCCGGGCGCCTTTATCCAGTGCGTCGGCAATGTGTTCCTCTACTTTGGCGACGGCCTTTTCATCGATCAGCGGTCCGGTGGTGACGTCAGGTTGCAGGCCGTCGCCAAGGTGCAGCTTGCTTACGGCTTGCTGAAGTTTTTCGGCAAAGCGTTCATACACGCCATCCTGGACGTACAGACGGTTGGCGCAAACGCAGGTCTGCCCGGCATTGCGGAACTTCGAGGCCAGCGCGCCTTCGACCGCTTTGTCGAGATCGGCATCGTCAAAAACGATAAACGGCGCGTTGCCGCCCAGCTCCAGCGACACTTTTTTGATGTCTTTGGCACACTGTTGCATGAGCTGACGACCAATTTCAGTGGAGCCGGTAAACGACAGCTTGCGCACCAGCGGGTTGCTGGTGAGCTCGTTGCCGACCGCGCCCGCCGAACCGGTGACCACGCTGAAGACGCCTGCCGGGATCCCGGCGCGGTTAGCCAGTTCTGCCAGCGCCAGCGCGGAGAACGGCGTCTGGCTGGCGGGTTTAAGCACCATGGTGCAGCCTGCGGCCAGCGCCGGACCGGCTTTGCGGGTGATCATTGCCGACGGGAAGTTCCACGGCGTAATTGCGGCGGTGACGCCGATGGGCTGCTTAATGACGATCAGGCGTTTATCGGCCTGATGGCCGGGAATGGTGTCGCCATAAATGCGTTTACCTTCCTCGGCAAACCATTCAATAAAGGAGGCGGCATAGGTGATTTCGCCTTTGGCTTCCGCCAGCGGCTTACCTTGTTCGAGGGTCATCAGGCGGGCGAGATCGTCCTGGTGCTCAATCATCAGGTTGAACCAACGGCGCAGAATCGTCGCCCGCTCTTTGGCGGTTAGCGCACGCCAGGCAGGCAGTGCACGGTTAGCTGCCTCAATGGCTTCACGGGTTTCATCCGCGCCCATTTTCGGTACGCTACCCAATTGCTGACCGTTGGCGGGATTGGTCACCGCGATAGTTTCGCCGCCGTTGGCGTCGCGCCAGTGGCCGTCAATCAGCGCCTGCTGGCGAAATAAGGTGGGATCGTTAAGTTGCATAATAGCGTCCTGTCGTAAAAGGGTTAACGGGTAAAGGCGGCGTGTAATGTCTCCACGCTACGTGCCGCACGCAGCGTGCGTCCGGGATTGCTCTGGTTTTCCAGTAGCGCATGAACTTTGCTGACGATATGCGCCCCGATGGGGAGAGCCGACGTCGCCGCCGGAGAAGGCGCGTTGCAGGTGTGAATCGAACGCGGCGTGGTGACAAACAGGAAGTCGTCAATCAGTTTGCCATCCGGCGATACCGCCTGTGCCCGCACGCCCGCAGGCCAGGGCTGCAGGTCTTTTAGCGTCAGGCTCGGGCAGTATTTTTGTACCCGGCGCAGGTAGCCGCTTTTGCACAGCGAGTTTTTCATCTCGCTTAAGCCGGAACGTAAATTGTTTTGTAGCACCCGACGGATGCCGGAAGAGCCGAGGATTTCCAGCGTGTCACTCAAAGAAATATCACGTTTACGATAGCCTTCACGCTTAAACGCCAGCACCGCGTTGGGGCCGACCGTGACGCTGCCATCGATCATGCGGGTGAGATGTACGCCGAGAAACGGCATTGCCGGATCGGGGATCGGGTAGATCAGGTGGTTGACGATGTGGTTATGTTCCGGCGCCAGACGGAAGTATTCCCCGCGAAACGGACAGATGATAAAGCCCGGCTCAACGCCGAGCATTTTCACCAGTCGATCAGCCATCAACCCGGAGCAGCTAATCAGCGTAGCACCCTCATACTCCTGGCCCTGGCGGGTGTGTACGATAACGCCCGCTGCGTGTTCTTTCAGGCCGCTGACTTCGGCGTTGTAAACAATCTCGCCGCCTTTGGCCTGGAAAATTCTCGCCATCGCGGCGGTGACGTCGCGGTAGCTGACGATCCCGCTTGATGGCACAAAAATCCCACCCAGCCCGGTGATGTTAGGTTCGCGCTCGTGCAGTTCTTCGGCATTGAGCCATTCGCGCTCAAGACCGTTGGCGGCGGTGCGATCCCACAGGGCACGCATACGCTCCATTTCAAGCGTTGAGGTGGCGACCAGCATCTTTCCACAGACGTCATAGCGGATGCCGTTTTGATCGCAAAAGGCTTTGGTGGCGAGATTGCCGGCCAGACAAAACTTCGCCTTCAGGCTGCCGGGGGTGTAATAGACCCCGGCATGGATCACTCCGCTGTTGTGGCCCGTCTGATGACAGGCCGGACCGGACTCTTTTTCCAGCAGCGCAATTCTGGCGTCCGGGTAGACATCAATCAGCTGCATGGCGGTCGACATGCCGATAATGCCGCCGCCAATAATCACAAAATCATACATCCGCTTAATTCCTTCGCGCTTACTGATGCGTCTGGTAGTGGTTTGTAGCGTAGGCAAAGTAACCACGCTGGCGCATCAGTTCGCGGCGCAGGTCCGGATGCGACGTAAAGCGATCGCGGCCGTGCAGCCAGAACAGGTTGTTGATCAGCAGGAATTTACCGACCGAAACCGGAACGGACAGGATGCTTTTGCTGGTCTCCAGCGCATCGGAGAGCGCGCTTAGCCAGACACCCTCTTCATAATCTTTTGGCTGGACGAACTGGTCGATGTAGCGCATTACCGGGCGACCCTGCTGGTCGACGTCAAACACCGGATGAAACACGTCCTGGCTGACGTTTTTGCTTGGCGGCGCGGCAAAACGCATTGGGCGGCGGGCCAGCGGATGGGTGAAGTAGTTCTCCAGATGTTCCCAGTCGTCGAGGTGCAGCAGCAGCGAATTGCCGCCGGTCATGTTCTGCTCATCGATTTTCATCATCAGCACGTAGTCGGTGATTTCTTCGAGGTAGGTGCCGTCGTTATGCAGCTCCATCACGCGGTGTGGCTGGCGCAGGTAGCTGTCGGAGTTATCGACGTTTTTCACCACGAAACGCGCGTAGTACTGACCGCTCATCGCATCAAAGTTGGAGCGGCCGATCAGGTGCGCCACTGCCGTTGCCAGTTTGACCATCTCCTCTGCCTGCGCCACGTCATCGACACCTTCCGCGTTGATCAGCAATGCACCTTCGGCGCGATCCAGCAGCGTTTTTAGCAGCAACGGTTGCAGCTGATTGCCGCACAAGTCGTCGAGGATGTTTGCTACTTTGAAGCGCAGGAAGGATTTGTATTCCAGCGCCTGCACCGGCCATTGCGCCACGGCCTGCAGAAATTGCTCAGCGGTTTGGGCAGAAAACGTCAGCTCCAGCAGGCGTGGTGACTGGGCTGACGGTTTCAGCGTGAAGCCACGGTAGTGCTGGGCTGGATCTTCAGCGTTCGGTTGTACGGCAGTCAGTGCGTTCATCAGAATCGATCCTCTCAGTAGATTGTCAGGGAGACATGGCGCTGCTCGTTTCGTAGCCATAAATTAAAAATATCTACATTTTTGGAAAACGCGCACAGAATGAACTTGTTTGTTTATTATTTGTGATCAAAAACAACAAATATTTAACATTATAAAAGGTGAGGGTAATTACGCGGAGCGGGAGGAAATACGGAGAAGGATCTTTTAAAACAGAGGGTTAATCAGGCTGCCGCTGGCGGAGCGCCGCGACAGCCACAATATCAGTAGCCGACTTTGTAAATACGACCGGTTTGAATGCCTTCGACGCTGCGGCGATAGGCGTTAGCGACCGTGGCGGCGGGGACGCTTTCAAAGCCAGGGAAGAAACCGTCATACGCCGCAGCGGATTCACTCAGCACGGTGGGGCTTATCAGGTTAATGCGTATGCCGCGCCCTAATTCGCAGGCTGCGGCGCGTACAAACCCTTCCAGTCCGGCGTTGACCGTTGCCGCGCTGGCCCCTTGCGCAATCGGCTCATGGGCGATAATGCCGCTAATCAGCGTAATCGAACCGCCCTCGTTGAGGTGATGCTGCCCGGTCAATGCCAGCCGCACCTGGCCTAGCAACTTATCCTGCAACCCCTGATTAAACTCGCCGTCAGTCATGGTCGACAGGGGACCAAAGAACAGGCTACCGGTGGCGGAAACGATGGCATCTACCCGACCGATTTTTTCAAACAGCGCCTGCACGCTGTGCTGTGAGGTGATATCGACCTGGTAATCACCCTGCGTGCGGCCCACGCGAACAATCTCATGTTTGCGACCCAGTTCTTCTGCGACTGCGCGGCCGACGGTACCGCTGGCACCAATAATGACGATTTTCATAACCACCTCCGCAATTGTGTGAGCCGCTATTCTTTAATGAAAATGAAATCGGATAAACTGGCTAAAAGTTAGATGATTACTAACCAGAGGTTTGTAATATGGATAAACTTCGCGGCATGGAAACGTTTATCGCCGTGGTGGAAAGCGGCAGCTTTACCGGGGCGGCAACGCGGCTGGAAATGTCGGCGGTGATGGTAGGGAAATATATCGCACTGCTGGAAGCGCAGCTCGGTACACGGTTACTGGAGCGCAACACCCGTCGCCAAAGTCTGACCGACGCCGGGCGCGTCTATGTTGAGGAAGCCCGGCGGGTGCTGGAACAGGTGTCGATAGCCGAACGCTCGGTGGAACGACTGCGGTTGGCACCGGCGGGGACGCTGCGCATCAGCGCGCCCACGTCTTTTGGCGCCTGTGTCGTTTCGCCGCTGGCCGCGGCTTTTTTACAACGCTGGCCCGAGGTGCGTATTGAACTGGATCTGACTAACCGGATGGTGGATTTGGTGAACGAGGGGGTCGATCTGGCGATCCGCATTGGTGATATTCACCAGACGGATGTGGTGGCGAAATATCTGTGCCCGTACCGTATGGCGATCTGCGCGTCAGCGGACTATCTGGCGCGTTACGGTACGCCCCGGACGCCTGCAGATCTGGTAGACCATCTGTGCTTGTCCCACACGGTGTGGACGGCGCGTAACGAATGGACGTTGCCGGGTATGGAAGGTGAAGTCAGATGGAAACGCGATGCGATCCTGCGCTGTAACGATGGTCACGGTCTGCGCATGGCGGCGGTGGCGGGCGCGGGGTTGCTGTTGCAGCCGGAAGTGTTGCTGGCGGACGAGCTTGCCAGCGGCAAACTGGTTCGGGTGCTGGAGGGCTTTACGCCACAGCCGAGACCGATTCATCTGCTGTGGCGTCAGGATTTACGCCCCTTGCCGAAACTGACGCAGTTTGTCGAGCAGATGCTGGAAGGCACGCAGGGGTTACGCTGAAAATAAAAATGCCGGATGGCGCTGCGCTAATCCGGCCTACGGGAGGTAGCTATTGTAGGCCGGACTAGACGCGTCAGCGCCCCATCCGGCCTATTATTAGCCGATATCCACCTGCGGTTTGCGGTTGCGCTTGCGGATCAGGCGCAGCACCGGTGGGATCACGATAACCATCACCGCCATCGCCAGCAGGACTTTTGCCACGCCGCTGGCCCACAGAATATCCATACTGCCGTTGCTGATCGACAGCGCGCGGCGCAGGTTCTGCTCCAGCATTTCGCCCAGTACAAAGCCCAAAATCAACGGCGACATCGGGAAGTGCATTTTACGCAAAATGTAGCCGAAGACGCCGAGCCCGACCATCAGCACCAGATCGAACGTCGTACTGTGTACCGCGTACACGCCGACAGCGGAGACCGCCGCGATGGCCGGCACCAAAAACCACAGCGGGATGGTCAACATGCGGGTAAACAGACCGATCAGCGGGATGTTCATCACCAGCAGCATCACGTTGGCAATCAGCAGTGCCGCAATCAATCCCCAGACGATGTCCGGTTGCTCGGTAAACATCGCCGGACCCGGGGTGATGTTGTATAGCGTCAGCGCGCCCATCATCACCGCCGTAGTGCCGGAGCCAGGTACGCCGAGCGTCAGCATCGGAATAAACGAGCCGCAGGCCGAGGCGTTGTTCGCCGCCTCCGGTGCGGCAACGCCGCGAATATCCCCTTTACCGAAGCTGTCGCTGTTACCGCTGAGCTTTTTCTCGGTCATGTAGGTGATGGCGCTGGCGATGGTCGCCCCGGCGCCAGGCAATACGCCGACAAAAAAGCCTATCACCGACGAGCGCAGCGTCGCGCCCACGCATTGCGCACCTTCTTTGGCGTTGAACATCATGCGGCCGGTTTTACGTACCAGCGCCTGACCGCTGCTGGTATGTTCCAGCATTAACAGGATTTCTGAGACAGAGAACAGCCCAATCACCACCACGATAAACTGCACGCCGTCGGAGAGATGAACACTGTCAAAGGTGAAGCGATATACCCCGGTGTTGGCGTCTACGCCGACGGTCGCAAGGCCAAGACCGATCAGCGCTGCCAGAAAGGATTTCAGCGGGTTTTGCGCCATCATGCTGCCGAGGCAAGCAATGGCGAAGACCATTAAGGCAAAGTATTCTGCCGGACCGAAGGCCAGCGACCATTGAGCCAGTGCCGGAGCAAACAGAATGATGCCGCCGATGGCGATCAGCGAGCCAAAGAAAGAGCTGACCGCCGAGATAGAGAGAGCCACGCCGCCGCGTCCTTGCTGCGCCATCGGGTAGCCGTCGAGGGCGGTCATAATAGCGGCGGCATCGCCGGGAACGTTCAGCAAAATCGACGAGATTCGCCCGCCGTATTCGCAGCCGATGTAAACGGTCGCCAGCAGGATCAGCGCGGACTCTGCGGGCAGGTGCAACGCAAAAGCCAGCGGCAGCAGGATCGCCACGCCGTTAATGGGGCCTAGCCCCGGCAACAGCCCGACAATGGTGCCAACAAAACAGCCGATCAGCGCAATGACCAGGTTTTCCGGCGTCATCGCCACCGCAAAACCCTGAGAAAGATATATCCAGGTATCCATCGTTTCTCCGTTAACTCAGCCAGGCGCCGAGAGGTAAGGTGACGTCAAGCAGCCGATCGAAGGCATACCACAGCAGAATGCCAAGAACCGACCCGGAAATACCCGCCGCCGGGATGGTGGCCCCGAACAGCAGGCCAATCACCACGGTGAGAATGGCGGTGGCAATGGGAAAACCCAGCCACTCGAATCCCCAGGCGTACATAAACAGAATAATCACCATCGTCAGCAGCTTTTGCAGTACGTGGCGACGAGGCCAGCTGATGGTGTCCGGGTGGCGCAGGAGTAACGCCACGGCGCACAGCAACATCAGGCCGATAATGCCCAGCGGAAAGGGACGCGGGCCGACCGGCTCATAGCTGTATTCGCTGGTTATTTGCCAGGCCACGAACAGCCCGGCTATACAGAGCAACAGCCAGATACCTGCAAAAATACGATCGCTCATCATTGTTGCCCCTGCGCTTATTTAGCCAGACCGAAGGCTTTTGCCTGCTCACGATAATCGGTGACCTGCTTCTTCACGTAGGCGTCGAGTTGTTGCCCACTCATGTTGAATTCAAACAGACCGCGAAGATCGCGTTGCTTTTTAAATTCATCGGTTTGCTGGAGTTTGGCAAAGGCGTCCACCCACCATTGATACTCGGCGTCGCTGACTTTGGGGCCGACGTAGAAGCCGCGGATAATCGGCCACACGAGGTCATATCCCTGCTCTTTGGCGGTGGGCACATTGGCTAACTGACCCGGTAAACGTTGGTCGGAGAACACCGCCAGGACGCGGATTTTGTCGCCGTTGAGGTAGGGCACCATCTCGCTGAGATCGCCGGAGACCACCTGCACGTGATTGCCCATCAGCGCCGTGACCGGTTCACCGCCGCCCTCAAACGCCACGTAACGCATCTTATGCGGATCGACGTTGGCTTTTTGCGCCAGCAGCGCCGACTTCATCCAGTCCTGACTGCCAATAGAGGCACCGGCGCCAATCACTACGCTGTTGGGATCTTTCTCCATGGCCGTCAGCAGGTCTTTCAGCGTTTTCCATGGGGCATCGTTGCGCACGGCAATCATGCCGTAGTCGGTACCGACGCTTGCCAGCCAGCGCACATCGTCGACGCCGTAACGGCCAAATTTACCCTGCGACAGGTTCAGCAGCGACCCGCCGGAGAAGGCCACCACGGTGCCTGCTTCGGCAGGGCGTTGGGCGACGATGGCGTTATAGGCGACCGCCCCGACACCGCCAGGCATATAGGTCACGCGCATCGGTTTTTCGATGGCGCCGGTTTCCATCATGCTCACCTGAATCAGTTTACAGGTGAGGTCAAAACCGCCGCCGGGTTTAGCCGGGGCGATACATTCGGTGCGTGAAGGCGCTTGTTCCGCCAGAACAGAGGTACTCATCAGTAACATGCTTGCAGTAAGGGTACGAAGTAATTGTTTTTTCATTATTTATCCTCACGCCGGATGACCGGATTTCGGGTACGGAAGATTATTTTTGTGATTATGTGAGCCGATGTGTAGCAGTTCGGTTGCGTGATTGTTAAAACATTAACCTTTCAATTCCCTTTCAATGCGGCAGAAACTTTACAGGATGTGATATGCGTCTCTTATTAGCGGAAGATAACCGTGAGCTCGCTCACTGGCTGGAGAAAGCGCTGGTGCAAAACGGTTTTGCCGTTGACTGCGTGTTTGATGGTCTGGCGGCCGATCACCTGTTACACAGTGAAACCTATGCGCTGGCGGTGCTGGACATCAATATGCCTGGGCTGGACGGTCTTGAGGTGGTTCAGCGGCTACGTAAGCGCGGGCAAACACTTCCCGTTTTGCTGCTGACAGCACGTAGCGCGGTGGCGGATCGGGTAAAGGGGCTTAACGCCGGTGCGGATGATTACCTGGCAAAACCGTTTGAGATTGAAGAGCTGGATGCCAGGCTGCGGGCGCTGCTGCGGCGTAGCGCGGGGCAAGTGCAGGGTATACAGCAACTTGGTGAGCTGGCGTTTCATGATGAGGGTTATTTTCTGCTGCAGGGACAACCGCTGGCGCTGACGCCGCGCGAACAGGCGCTGCTGACGGTGCTGATGTACCGACGGTTGCGTCCGGTCTCGCGCCAGCAGTTGTTTGAACAGGTCTTCAGCCTGAGCGATGAGGTCAGCCCCGAAAGTATTGAACTTTACATCCACCGTTTGCGTAAAAAACTGAACGGCAGCGACGTGCGTATCGCGACCCTGCGCGGCCTGGGCTATGTGCTGGAGCGCAGTGATGAAGTGGGTTAAGCCGCAGTCGCTGTATCTGCAACTGCTGATGTTCCTTGGCTTACCGCTGCTACTGCTGTGGGGGCTGTCGGCGTTTAACAGCTATGTCAGTGCCCTGCAGGCGGCGACTCAGGCGTATGACCGGACGCTGCTCTCATCGGCGAGAACGGTATCCGAGCGGCTGGTGGTGCGCAATAAACGCCTGGAAGTCAACGTACCGTGGGTGGTACTGGACAGCTTTGAGCTGAACATGAACGATCGGCTGTACTACAAAGTGGTGGATCCAACGGGGAAGGTCATTTCCGGCTATGACGATTTGCCGGCGATGCCGCCTTCCACCTCGCGCACCCGGCTATACCCGGCGCTGGCGTGGTTTTATCATACTGAATATCGCGGGGAGGCTATTCGCGTGGCACGCCTGCTCCAGCCGGTGAATGAAGGCGGGATTGTCGGTATGGCGGAGATTTATGTCGCCGAAACGCTGCAATCACGACGCTATCTGGCGCGACAGCTGCTGTTCTCATCCTGGGTATCCCAGGGGCTGCTGGTACTGCTGACGCTGGTGCTGGTCGGCTGGCTGCTGCGACGAGTATTACGCCCGATGCGCCAGCTGTCATCACTGATGGTACGCCGCGAGCCGGGGCTGCTGACGCCACTGCCGGAACTGCTGCCGTGGTCGGAAACTCGTCTGCTTATCGTGGCCTTCAATCGCTACATTGACCGGCTACGCGCACTGATATCGCGCCAGGAGCGCTTCAGCGCAGATGCTTCTCATCAGCTAAAAACCCCGCTGGCGGTGCTAAAAACGCAGGCTGCGGTAGCCCTTGCTAGCCCACAACCGCAGCAGTGGTATGAGAGTTTACAGGCTATGAGCACTACCCTCGACAGCACCATTCAATTGACCGAGAGGCTGTTACAGCTTTCTGCCGTGAAGCGCAAAGAGCAGGGAGAAAGACACTTTTCACCGGTCAATCTGTTTGAGGTGGTGCAAACCAGCTGTTTTACCCGCCTGGCGCAGGCGCGCAGCAAAGCCATCGATCTCGGCTATGAAGGGGAACAAGAGGCGGTGTGGATTGAAGGGGATGATGTTTTGCTCGGCGAACTGTGCGGAAATCTGCTGGATAATGCGCTGAAATACACGCCTGCACAGGGAATGGTCACCGCCCGCCTGCTGCGCGAGGGAGAAAGCGTGGTGCTGGTGGTTGAAGACAGTGGCCCCGGTATTGATGACGATCGGGTGCATCAGGCGCTGTTACCGTTTCATCGCCTGGATAATGTGGACAATGTTCCTGGGGCGGGGATTGGGCTGGCGCTGGTCAATGATATTGCTCGCCTGCACCGCACGCACCCACAACTGTCGCGCAGTGAAACTCTGGGAGGGCTAAGCGTGCGGGTGCGGTTTTTATGCGTCGCGGGTTAAAGCAGCTAAAAATAATCAGGCATAACCTATTTTGTTAGTCGACGAATGATTATCTGTCAATAATATATTTTTCGCAGATGTTCATCTTTTCTAATCATTAAAAATAAATGTTATAAATTTTAATAATCAATAAAATCATAATGATGTAAATTTCACTTGCGATCATTGTCACATTTTGTAATGTTTGTTTTTACATTTACTGACAGTCCAGCATTGCGCTTTTTAAGCTTGTGATATAATTAACAATATGAAATGAGAAAAAAACAATTAAAGATCAACCGATAATAGGCTGAGATATGCTTAAGAATTCGCTAAAGATTAGCAGTCAAGGATATCCAGTCTTTTTAAAACTGGTCGATTTCCTTGTTATCAATATTACGTTAATTTTTAGCGCGCATCTGCTAGGCATCGTGCCGTTTTCGACGATTGTTATCCTCAGTGTGATCTTCTCGCTGATGTTTTTGTTGTTTGCTGAATACACTAAAATGTATCAGCAAAAGATAAAAACCATTGGTTTGCGTAATCAGAAACGGCTGATTTCGTGCACGCTGCTGGCTATTTTTTTTAACGAACTGCTGAGCATGACGGTAGCTGAACCTGAGTCACTGGGGTACCTCGAGCCTCTGGCACCTCCTTTTTGCTCTGCCATCCTCTACTGGTATTTTATTCCACTGCCTTTTCTCTATTCTATTCGTTTTTTTCTTTTTAAATATTCAACAAAAAAATATGTGCGCGTTGCCGTTATTGGCCTGACCGAGAATGGTCTGGCGGCGGAAAATGCGTTGACTACGGAATATGCCAACATCAAATTAGACCTGGCGTTTTATGATGAGCGCAGTCCAGAACGTTGTGGCGATGTGGTTGATAAAATAAAAAGCCCCTTTCGCGGTTCGGTCATAAATTTAGTTGAAGAAGCTAAAAATGGGAATATAGATGAGATCTATATTGCGCTACCGATGGTGGCGTTACAGCGCATTCGTCATTTTTTGGCGATGATGTCTGATACCACGGTCGATACCTATATTGTGCCTGACTTTTATACCTACAGTAACAATATGTCCAAGCTGCGCTCGATCCACAACCTGCAAACCATCGGTATTTTTAGCTCGCCGTTTGAAGGTGCAGGATCGTTTATTAAGCGGGCTGAAGATCTGGTCCTCGGGAGTCTCATCATGGTGATGATCTCCTCACTGATGTTAGCCATCGCCATTGGGATCAAACTCACCTCGCGCGGCCCGGTATTTTTCAAACAAGACCGCTATGGTCTGAGTGGGCAAAAAATTAAGGTCTGGAAGTTTCGCTCAATGCGGGTGATGGAGAATTCTGACACCGTTATTCAGGCTACGAAGAACGATCCACGGGTGACGAAATTCGGTAGTTTTTTACGTCGCACCTCGCTCGATGAACTGCCGCAATTTATTAATGTGTTGCAGGGCAGTATGTCGATTGTCGGTCCCAGACCGCATGCGGTTACGCATAACGAGCAGTACCGTAAGCAGGTCGAAAATTACATGATCCGCCATAAAGTGAAGCCAGGGATCACCGGTCTCGCGCAGATTAACGGGTTTCGTGGGGAAATCGATGCGCTCTATAAGATGGAAAAACGTGTCCAGTATGACATTGAATATATTCAAAACTGGTCATTATGGTTGGATATAAAAATTATTATTAAAACTATTTTCAAAGGATTTGTCGGTAAGAATGCATACTAAAATACTCGTTATTATCGGGATCGTGATATCGCAGTCCGCATGGGCTGATCTGACACCGAAATCACACATTGGCTTTGCGGGGATCGACTTCCAGGGCAAGGTTGCTGTGGATTATGGTTATGATGATAACGTGACATATCAGCCACATAACCGCGATGCGAAAGGTTCCGCCTTTCAGAGTGCTGCGCCCGTGCTGAGTATGATCGGCGAGCGCGGTCAGGATACGTATTTGCTGATGTATTCGGGGGATTATCGCCACTACTCCAGCGATTCTGCGGATAACTACAACGATCATTTTTTCCGTTTTAACGGTGCCTGGCGTTACGGACAAATGCACGGCCTAACCCTGAATCTGGAAGATTCGCTTGGGCATGAAGATCGTGGTCGCGATATTACTGAGGGTTTTTTGCCAAGCCAGTTTCGCCAGTATGGGATTAAATCTCCACTGACGACCAATTTTATCAACAGTGAACTGCGCTACAGCTACGGCGCGCTGGATGGGCGCGGTAAAGCGGAACTGGCGTTGTTATACAAAAAGCTGACTTTCGGTAATACCTCGGATGTTCAGGATACCAGTGAAGATTTTTACACTTACATTCAGCAGCAGGAATGGCATGAGAATAGCCTGGTTGCGGAGATATTTGACCAGTACACGTCGAGAACACGTTTTCGCTATAGCTTTATTACTAATCAGCGCCATTACGATAGTAATTCAGAAAAAGACAGTAATGAATACTATTTGCTTTACGGCCTGAAATCGCAGTTGACGGGTAAAACGAATGTCGACATGAATATTTCATGGTTGTACAAAACATTTGAAAACGATCCAAACTCGCATGATTTTAATGGTCTAAACTGGGATATAAAAGGGGAGTGGAAACCGTTACAGCAGTCTGTTTTCACCGCGCGCTCGTCGCAAAGTATTAAAGATCCGTCGGAAGTTGGGGGCTATATTTTAGTTACTGAATATGGGATTTCTTACCAGCATTTTTGGTTGGGCAATCGCTTTTCTACCCTCCTAGACTATGCATACACCATGGAGGACTATAAAAAACAGAACAAGGATCGCCATGATAAAAGGGGTGTATTTAGCGTAACTATGAGCTATGACTACACGCCATCAGTGAATTTTGCAATTAAATATCAGTTAGATACATTGAATTCTAATAAGGATACTGACTCGTTTTATATCGGTCCCAACGACAATCAGGAAGTCATCAGAACGCTAGGTTATGATAATTCTATGATTATGCTTACAGCTAAGGTTCAGATCTAAAATGAAAATAATAGAACTGTGCGCGTTTTTTCTATTCAGTATCCTGTTGGTCGGATGCGCAACGTCCAGGCCACCATTAACGGACGACCCTGCGGCAAGCGCAGAGGATTACCGTCTTGGTGCGGGGGATACGGTCAATATTGTGGTTTACGGCGAACCCGAGATGACCATGAAATTTATCGTCGATAAAAGCGGAACCATCAATTTCCCTTATATTGGCACGCTCGCATTAAAAGAGAAAACGCCAGACCAGGTGACTGCGGAATTAACGCAACGCTTGCGTAATGGATATATGGTTAATCCCATGGTGACGGTTAGCGTCGCTGAATTCCGTAAATACTACGTATCAGGCGAAGTGAAAAGCCCTAATGCTTTCGCCTATGAGCCGGGGCTTACCGTGGAGAAAGCGATCGCTCAGGCGGGCGGATTTACCGATCGCGCTGACCGTAAAGATATCAATATTCGCCAGGCGGGCAGTCATCAGCTGCTGGAGAATGTGGATTTAACGCACTCGGTGCGTCCAGGTGACGTTGTGATCATTGGCATGGGGTTCTTCTAATGATGAAACTCTCTATAGTGGAAAACGGCAAAAAGCGAGAAAATGCAGTCGAACTCTCCCGCTTTGCCAAAGAACTTAAAAAGAACGCCTGGAAAATTGCGCTGACCGGAATTATCGCCGGAGTGGTGGCGTATCCCTTGATCAGCATGATGTCAGCAAAGTATGTCTCGACGGCGACGGTGCTGATTAAGGCACAAGCCGATAACGTTTCGCCGTTTCCACAGGTGGATGGTTTTGATTCAACGCGTAGCGGATATTACGAAACGCAATATGCGCTGATGCAGTCACGCATTATCCTCGAGCAGGCGGTACGCGATCTGAAGTTGGATGAAAATCCCGATTTTACTGGCAATAACCTGGCCGCAGCGGGGGCTAATAGCGGGGATAATCAACAACAGAGAGTCGACCAGGCGCTGAAGACCTTATCACAACATCTGAAAGTCATCGGCATTCGCACGACCAATCTGGCCTCTATTTCCTATGAGTCACCTTCAGCACAGCAATCGGCTGAGATAGCCAACGGCGTCGCGCAGGCTTTCATCAACTATACGGTTGAGCAAAAACGGCAGAAAGTGGAGGACGCGAAGGCACTGAATGCGGAAAAGATGGCAGAGCTACAGGCTGCGATCGTGAAGCAAAAAGAGACGATGGATGGCTACCTGAAAAATGCCGGGTTGCTGACCTTTCGCGGTATCGATGGTTTTGAAACCGAGCAGCTTAGTATTGTGACTAACCGTCTGGCCGATGCGACTCAGCGTCGGGTCGCGGCGGAGTCGGTCTATAACGAAGTGAATGGCCGGGGGAGAACCCTTGAGAGCATCATTTCTTTGCCCTCTGTTTCTGACCACGCCCAGATTCAGGACTTACGTATCGCGTTGATTCAGGCGCAGCGCGCGCTGTCGGAACAGCGAAAACTGTATGGGCCGAAACACGCGACGATTTTAAAAGCGGAAGCCGACGTTCAGTCGATCCAAAGTCAAACCGGGCGGGTGCTGGGCGAACTGAAAGTTGGCTTACGTCAGCAATATCTGGCCGCGCTGGCGGATGAAAAGAATTATCAGCAGCAGGTGGCGCAGCAGAAAGATATCTTCCAGCAAATGGCGTCCAAACGAGATGGCTATAACAGCCAGAAGCTGTCGTTAGACAAAATGGAAGACCTGTATAAATCGCTGTATCAGCGCACTCAGGAACTGTCGTTGTCCGGTGTCAATGCAGATGCCGTGCTGTACGATCCAGCGGTGCCACCGTTAAAACCGGTAAAACCGAATAAGTCATTGCTGTTGGTGATGGTGGTCCTGATGGCGGTGGTGTTTAGCATCATGTACTTCATCG
Organism: Citrobacter sp. wls711; assembly: GCF_005281055.1. NCBI lineage: Bacteria > Pseudomonadati > Pseudomonadota > Gammaproteobacteria > Enterobacterales > Enterobacteriaceae > Citrobacter > Citrobacter sp. wls711. The sequence continues at coordinate 46,219 of NZ_SZXC01000056.1, forward strand.
TCAAAGCGGCAATGGACAATTCCATTCGCACCCTGAGCCGTATGAGTCAACGCCTTAACGTCATCCCGCTGGGTGAAATCCGCCGGTTTAGCGGGATAACCGGGCGCGCGCAGGTACGGGATATGATTTTGAAGAACCCGCTGAATGCCGACATTATTCACGGTATCCGTACCCGGATAATGCTGGATAGCCGGCCATTACAGACGGTTGCGGTGGCGTCTGCCGGGCACGGTGAAGGGCGTTCCCTGCTAGCCAATTTGCTGGCAAGCTCCTTTAGTTTCGATCAGAAAACGCTGCTCATTGATGCAGACTTCTTTAATAATGATGGCCTGACGAATGAACTCGCCACACCGGCATCTGCGGGCATGGCGGAGCTGCTACGGGGCGAAATCGTGCTGGAGAACGCGCGGATTACGATACATGAGAATCTTGATTTTATCCCGCGTGGTAAGTCCACCATCTCCTCTTTACTGATGCTATCGTCGGAAAATGTAGAACCTTTGATGTGCGAGCTGAAGTCGCGCTATCAGCGCATTATTATTGATGTGGCCGCCGTGAATCAGAGCCAGGATATTCAGCTGATTAAGCGCGCTGCCGACGGGGTTATTTTCATCGTGAAAGCCGGTGTGGGGACGGCACAGACGATCGCCAGCGCGCTGGATAAGATTGAGGATAATCAGGGCGTGGTGATTGGCGCGGTGTTGAACGGGGTGGAAGAAAAAAACCTCGAAACGCAAGAAGGGCTGCGTTCACTGAACTTCAGCACTGACCAAGTGTTGACGACACCAGGCCGCGTATGAGTCTACTGAAGAGCGCATCCACGATAGCTGGCTCATCAATCATCTCGCAGTTGATTGGTGCGCTGTCTATCTGGTTGATCTCACATAAGTATGACATGGCCGAAGTTGGGCTTTATGCGCTCAACTACAGTATTGCCGTGGTGGGGGCGCAGGTTTGCACCTTTGCCTCACAGCTGTTAATTCCTAAGCAGCAGGACGACAGTCTCGCGCAAAATGTAGTGTTTTGCCTGCTGCAAAGCACGCTGATTGCGTTGCCCTACGCCGTACTGACTGCGTGGTTGTTTCACCAGAATATCCTGTTTCTCTATTTATTGACACTCTCTACGGCGTGGGCGTTAATCTCAGAAAACTTATCGCTGCGCACGGCCAATTTTTATTTTCTGATTTTTCAGCGTATTTCGGTTTCGGTGGTGGTGGTGCTCTCGGTACTGCTCACGCATCAGGTACAGACCTTTTACTGGTCGTGGGCGTGCGCGATGATCCTGCTGATATCGAGCTGTATTTTGCATTCGTTTGATATCCGCTCGGTGACGTCCGGGCATCTGCATCCATTGAATAACTGGCGATTCTTTAAGCAAAACATTCATCACATCAGCAAGGTCGGCAGCGCTGAGGTACTGGCGATGGCCAGCAGCAACTTACCGATTATGCTGATTAACTTCTGGTTCTCGGCGCTGACGGCGGGCTATTTTTCCGTCGTCAGTCGGTTCTGTCTGGCACCGGTGGTGATCATCGGCAATGCGGTGCGCAATACCATTTTCTCCAAGTGGTCTATTGATTTCAGAAATAACACCTTTAATTATCAGGAATATACAAAGGTGCGTTTGCTGCTGTTAGTGCTTGGGGTGGTTTGTACGCTCGGGGTGTTTATTTTCTATCCCATCGTGATGCGGTTGGGGTTTAGCGAGGACTGGATTAACTCTATTGAGACATCCCGCTATATGCTGCCCTATTTGTTCCCGGCACTGGCAATCAGCCCACTCACGGTAATTGAACTTATTTTTGGCTCCCATCGCTATTTTTTGCGTATTCAGCTCGAACAGCTGGCGATTGTGTTAGTCGCTTTTGTGGTGGTGCCCTATTTTTATAAAGACTATGCCACGTCAGTCATCTTGTTCTCTGCGCTGACATTTATTCGCTATGGGTTTATTTATTTCAAAATGAACCAGCGCGCCAATCTGCTGAAAGACAAGCCGGTGATATTATGACCCTGAATACCGGATATTATTTACAGGCCTATACCTTTATCACGCTGATCCTGTGTGGACTGGTGCAATATTTTACCGGTATGCAGTCGGTGCTGTGGATCCCGTTTTTCCTGACGCTGCTCATGGTCGGATTAATGGTGATGCAAACGCGTGAGAGCCCGCTGCATCTGGATGCCCAGGAGACCATTATTCTTGCGCTGTATTTCTCTTTTCTGCTGCTGGCAGGGGCTTCAACCCTGCTGCAGGGCGGGGTAACCGTCGCGATTGTGGCCTTTAAAAACGAGATAGCACTGTCGCTGGTGATGATCTGTTTACTGCTGGGATTCTGCCGGGAATCACAGATTTATCGGGCAACACGCTATTTGTATTGGGTGTTTTACGCGCAGGTCCCGGTGATGATTTATCAGGTATTACTGGTGGTTCCCCAGCGCGTGGCGCAGCGCGGCGAAGAGGAAAAATGGGACTCGGTGGTCGGGACCTTCGGTGGCGACCCAATGGGCGGCGGAAATACGGCGGCAATGGGGTTATTTTGCCTGCTGATTATGTTGCTTAAGCTCTCGGAATATAAACACGGGCTGACGACGTTTAAATCGATGGCGCTGCATATTATTCTTGGGTTTGGGCTGTGTATTATTGGTGAAGTGAAATTTGTCATCCTGCTTTCACCGCTGTTCCTGGCCTGGGTGTGGATTTCGCCGAGCTATGTTAAAGACGTCAGTAAAATCAATCTCAAAACGTTATTGCTGATTGTTATTGGCATGCTGGTACTCATCGGCCTGTCGGTGATGATTCTGGCCTGGTACTATTCGTCTGCTTTTGGCGGCGATCCGGCCAAAAGCGCCTTTAGCGTTTTTATCGATTCACTCAGCTATATCTTTGATCCCAACTACATCATGTCGACCGGTGAACTGGGCCGCTTCACGACGTTTCTGTTCTGGCTTAAAAATAACGATCTGTGGGGACTGTCCGGTACGCTATTTGGCTACGGCTTGAATGCGACGAACAGCGGAAGTTCGGTATCACCTGGGTTTTTGAATATTGTTTATAACCTGATCCTGGACTCCACGTCGCTGAGTATGCTGCTGTGGGAAATTGGCGTGATTGGCACGCTGCTGTTTATCGGTCTGTTTATTTATATTCTAAAAGTGTGTCAGCCGAAACCGGTACTGGCGCTTGAACAACTGGACGCGCAGGATCTGCAACTGTTGAGCTTTGCGCCAGCGTATAACGCTTTTGCGATCGCGTGTTTAGTGAGCTTACCTTATAGCCAAATCCTGATGATAACGCCGATGCTACAGTTCCTGTTTTATTTATCTCTCGGTTCAAGCTTAGTGATTCGTCGCACCGTTCTTCGCAGCGCAGGAGGAGGGTATGGATAATATCCCGTTTATCTCGGTGAGTATTAAAACGCTCAACGAAGCGAAAGGCATTGAGAAAACCATCGACAGCATTCGCCGACAGCTGGTGGGATATCCGCATAAAATTATTGTGGCTGATAGCCTGTCGACAGATAGCACCCAGCAACTGGCGGTGAATAAAGGGGTGACGGTGGTGTCATTAACGGAGCCGGGCGATCGCTGCTGCGGTGTCGGACACCAGTTGGGTTACCTTTATAGTGAAGGCGAATATCTGCTGCTGATGGACGGCGATATGGAGCTGGAAGAGGGATTTGTCGATCGGGCCGTCGCCTTTTTACAGGCGCATGAAGAGTATGCCGGCGTGGCGGGAACCGTCGAAATGGATGATGCCGTGAACTATGAGTTCAAATCCCGTAAACAGCGCATTAACCAGATCTATCCCGTGGGCGATTGTGACCATTTAGGCGGCGGTGGGCTGTATCGTCGCGCGGCGATTGAAAAGATTGGCTATCTGACCAACCGGAATTTGCACGCCTATGAAGAGGCCGAGCTGGGGCTGCGATTAACCGATGCCGGCTACAAACTGCGTCGTCTGGATATCCCTTATTTTAGCCATACGTCACACACCCTGCCGACCCTCAAGATGTTGAAGCATCGGTGGTTGAGCGGCTATTACCAGGCGCCGGGAGAGCTGTTGCGCTGTAGTTTTGGAACACCGTATTTCATCCGCGCCCTCAAGATGGTCAAAAATGAGGCGGTATTTGCGCTGTATCTGTTGATCTTGCTTGCCGCACTGGTCACCGTCAACGGCAGCATTATTACCCTGGTGTTGCTGCCATTACTGGCGTTCACACTGTGGAAAATTGTGCAAAATCGTTCTCTCAGCGATGGGGTTCAAAGCGTCATTAATATGATTGTCCGTTCCGTGGGATTGCTGAAAGGGTGTCTTCATCCTGTGCGCGATCCGCTGACGCCGCCCAACAGTAAAATCATTCAACAATAAAAAGAGCGGATGTAATGAAAATTTTATTGGTTAACAAGTTTTTCTTTATAAAGGGCGGGGCGGAAACGGTTTATTTTCAGGAACGCGAGATGCTGAAAAAGGCCGGCGTGCAGGTGATTGATTTTTCGATGCAGCATGAGAAAAATTTCCCCTCGGAGTATGCGGATTTTTTTGTCAAAAATGTTGATTACCATACAGACAGTAACCTGTTAGGCGGTATTAAAACGGCGGTTAACTTTATTCATAACGCCGAAGCCTGTCGAAAAATGCAGGTCTTGCTGCAAAAAGAACGCCCGGATATCGTTCACTTTCATAATATCTATCATCAGCTAACGCCAGCGTTAATTAAAGTCGCGCGCAATTTTGGCTGTAAAACGGTGCTGACCGCCCACGACTATAAAATTGTCTGCCCTTCATACTCTATGCTACGCGACGGGAAAGTGTGCGATGCCTGTATTACCGGGACCGTCTTCAATGCTTTCAGATACCGCTGTCAGGAAGGGTCTGCCGCCAGGAGTTTACTGCTCTCTTTAGAGGCTAGCTGGCAATACATTGCACAAAATTATCAGGCGCTGGATGTGATCGTGTCCCCCAGCGCATTTTTACGCGGCATTTTGCTACGTGTGCTGCCGCATTCACGTATCGATGTCATCGTCAATGGCGTAGATGACAGCCGACCCGTGGAGATGACTGGCGATGAAGGTTATATGCTGTACTTTGGCCGCCTGAGCCATGAAAAAGGGGTGGCTACGTTGCTGGCCGCTCACCAGAAAATGCGTAACCCGGCGCCGCTGAAAATTGTCGGTCATGGCCCGTTACATGATGATTTGATTGCCCAATATCCGGACGTGGAGTTTTTAGGCTATGTACAACAAGGGGAAGCCCTGGACCAACTGATTAAACATGCCCGGGCGGTGATCCTGCCTTCGGAATGTTATGAAAACTGTTCGATGGCGGTGTTAGAGGCAATGTCATTAGGCAAACCGGTCATTGGCTCACGTATTGGCGGGATCCCTGAACAAATTCGCGATGGTATTGAAGGGATATTATTTACGCCGGGTAATGCGCAGGCGTTGGCAGAGGCGATGGATACGCTGGTCGAAGACCCGGATAAAGCACGGGTAATGGGCATCAATGGACGTCAACGGCTGAGTGAGAAATATGCGCTCAGCGGTCATATGGAAACGTTGCAGGCACTGTATAAAGAACTGTTGGGCAGGCCATAATATGCGTAAAAAAATAACGGTATTTGGCACGCGCGGTATTCCTGATGTATTGGGTGGGGTGGAAACGCACTGCCAACATCTTTATCCGGAAATTAAACGGCTATGCGATGTTGATATTTGTGTTATCGCCCGCTCGCCGTACGTGAATTACACCCGTTCATCGTATAAGAATGTCGAAACCCATGCGCTGTGGGCACCTAGAAAACGCTCGCTGGAAGCGATTGTTCATTCCGTTTTAGCCGCGTTCAGCACCTGTTTTGACCACTCGACTATCGTGCACGTCCACGCTATTGGTCCGGGATTAGTGGTTCCGGTATTGCGGTTACTGGGCAAGAAGGTCGTTTTCACCCATCATGGACCTGACTATGACCGCCAGAAATGGGGGTATGTGGCAAAGAAAATATTATTGCTCGGTGAACGCTGGGCAGTGAGATATGCCAATGAAGTGATTGTAATATCTGAAGTTATTAATCAGCTTATCCAGAATAAGCATCGCCGCTATGATGCGCATTTAATTCACAATGGCGTGAACGCACCGCGAACATTATCAGAACATACCCTTCACCAGACGCTGTCGCGTTATGGTCTCCAGCCGAAAAACTATCTTGTGGTGGTGGGGCGATTCGTGGAAGAAAAAGGCATGCATGATGCCATTTCAGCCTACCAACAAAGTGGTTTGACGATGCCATTAGTGTTAATTGGCGATGCGGATCACCCGACCGAATACAGTATTCGTCTCAAACAGCAGGCCGCTGATACGCAAGGTGTGGTGATGACCGGATTTTTACGCGGCGATGAACTTCAGGCGGTGTTTTCGCAGGCAAAACTGTTTGTCATGCCGTCCTATCATGAGGGGTTGCCAATAGCACTGCTGGAGGCAATGTCATTTTCTCTGCCTGCGGTGGTGAGCGATATTCCGGCGAATCTGGAGGTCAAGTTACCCGCAGAGGCGTATTTTCAGGTGGGTAATCTGGCGAGTCTGGCCGGGAAAATGGCGAGATGGGCGACAGCAAATAGCGTTGACTATAGTGTATATTTGCAAAACTATAACTGGCATGAAATCGCCAGACAAACAGTCAACGTCTATCACGCTATTGATAAAGATATAGGTTAATTTTGCCCAACTCTCAGAACCGACCGCCCGTCATTGAACGATTTTATGCTCAACTGGATGAGAAGATATCGCAGGAGTTGACCGCCGAACAAAAAGACGGAGTCGAAAAAGCGGTGCTTGCCATTACCCTGGGATCGAGACACCAGGTTGATATTCGTAGAAGCTTTCCCTTTTTCGGTAGACGTTTTTACCTGGTCTTTTTGTTTGGCAGGGATTTACGTCATCGGCATCGCCGGGAATCGACGCTATCCAATATCCTGATCGCATTGTTACTGCTGTTTGTTGTGTTGTTCGTTACCTGCTGCGTATTGCTGACGCTGTATATGATCAAATCCGCGTTGGGTATCGATGTGTTCCAGAATTTTCATGTGGGTATTTGGGACTGGTGGCTAAGCCTGAAAAACCACTAGCGTTAACCAACGGGTGGAGGCGTTACGGCGATGAAGAGTCAATGGGGTTTGGCGCTATTGAGTGTGTTCTTTCCGCTGACGGCCATGGCTGCATTAACCACCGTCACTCCCAAAGCCGTAACCGGTCCGCTGACCAACCCCGGGATAGGGGTGGCCAGTTTTCATCAGGGTTATGGTGAAACGCTGGGCCAGGCGGATTACCCTAATACCGGGTTTGAATATGAACGCTTCTACTGGCGGGAACTGGAGCCAGTGGAAGGCCAGTACAATTTTGCGCTGGTTGATGATGCCTTCAAATATGCGGCGGCGCATCGGCCCGCGATGAACGTGGGGCTGCGGTTTATGGCCCTTGCGGAGCCGGAAAGCGGTTCGCAGATCCCCGACTGGCTGATTAAAAAAGGGGTGAAAGGAAAATGGACGCCCGATCATAAAACTTTTATCCCGGATCTCGACGATCCCCTGTTTATAGCCTACAGCCAACGTCTGCTGAACGCTTTTGGCAAGCGCTACGATGGTAATCAGAACCTGGCGTTTGTTGATATTGGCATGGTGGGATCGTGGGGAGAATGGCATAACAGCAACTTCCCGAAAGATGTGCTGCAACCCTTGCTGGAACGATATACCACCGAGCAGCTAGATCGCTACGTCGTTATGCACTTTGCTGCATTTCCCGTAACGCCAAAAATTATGTTGATGAGTGGTGGGCAAAGCCTGGCCAATGCGGTGGCGCGAGGGGCTGGATGGCGCGCGGACTGCTGGGGCGACCTGCGTGTGTTTTCCAATGACTGGAATCACATGGCAGATGATTATCCGCAACGATTGCTGGCCGCACAGCGCAGCTATTCGGGATTAAACGATGCCTGGAAACGATCGCCGGTGAGTCTGGAAATTTGCTCGTATATGCTGGACTGGAAGAACCTTTTTCATTATACGCGCGCGGAGGTGCAAGGGATTTTTGACTGGGCGGTGAAGCATCATGCCAGTACCCTCAACCTGAAATCGCGAACGGTGCCCAGTGAGTATCGGCCGATTGTCGATGATGTACTGACCAGGCTGGGCTATCGCTTTCGTCTGGCCTCTCTGAGCCATGAGTCAGTATGGGAAAATGGTCGCAGCCTGGTGCTGATCAGTACCTGGTATAATGACGGCGTTGCGCCGATTTACCTTCCTTACACCCTGTCATTTCGTATTATTAATGATGCTAATAATGTTGTTGCTCAGGGGAATTCACCGGAAGACATTCGTCGCTGGCTGCCGGGTCAACATCAGCTGAATTATCAACTCCCTATGCCCGGTGCGTTACCAAGAGGAAAATACGCCATTGAAGTGGCGATCGTGGATAAGTCGGGCGCCGCGAGAATTAACTTTGCCAATGAAGGAAAGCAGAGCAGCGGATGGTATCGTGTGTCGACGATCACGGTGCGTTAGCCATTCGCAACAATGAGCCTGCCCGCAGGCTCATTGTTGATGGGGGTTAAGCGTGATAACCATCAGGATTATTTTTCTGCCAGTTCCAGGTGTCGCGCATCATGTCATCAAGCGTGTAGGTAGCCTGCCAGCCCAGTACTTCGCGCGCCAGCGACGGGTCAGACCAACATTCGGCAATGTCCCCGGGTCTTCGTGCAACAATCTGATAATTAATTTTTCGTTGAGCCGCTTTTTCAAAGGCGGCAATAAGATCCATCACCGAATAGCCGATGCCGGTACCGAGGTTTATCACCTTATAGGCTGGACTTTTATTCTGGCAATCCAAAGCCGCTAAATGGCCGGTTGCCAGATCCATCACGTGAATATAATCACGTACCCCAGTGCCATCCGGGGTTGGGTAGTCATTGCCAAACACCGACACGGTTTCAAGCTTGCCAATCGCGACCTGAGAAATATAGGGAACCAGGTTGTTGGGGATACCATTTGGATCCTCACCAATTCGGCCTGAGGAATGGGCACCGACGGGGTTAAAATAGCGCAGGCAGGTGAGGCGAAACTCAGGGTGTGCGCGGGAAAAATCCGCCAGAATCTGTTCGACCATTAATTTAGAGGTGCCATACGGATTCGTTGTTCCCCCGGTGCGCGATCGTTCGCTGAGCGGCACGCTTTCCGGATCTCCGTAGACCGTTGCGGAAGAGCTGAAGATTAGGCTGTGAGCTCCCGCAGTCAGCATCTCACTCAGTAAAACCAGCGTTCCGGTAACATTGTTATTATAATACGCGAGGGGTTCTTTTATGGATGCTGAAACTGATTTTAACCCAGCAAAATGAATGACATCACTAATGTCATGGTGTGAAAAAATCGTTTTTAATGCCTCTCTGTCCAGAACGTCGGCAATGTAAATAATCGGTTCTTTTCCGGTGAGTTCCGCGACCCGATGTAATGATGTTTGTGAGGCATTTGAGAGGTTATCGATGATCACCACTTCATCACCTCTTTCGAGAAGCGTCAACACGGTATGTGAACCAATATAACCTGCGCCACCTGTGACAAGTATTGCCATATAGCCTCCAGAGAAAGTCTTATGAAAAAGAGTGTTGACTCACCAAGGCCACGGCTATAAATACAGTGCTATGAGTGGCGTCGGGTAAGAGATAAATTTCTGAATTTCACCATGCACTTATAAGATATTTTTTTGAGGACCGCTAAAAAACTAAAGGTGTTTATTTTACTATCGTAGACAAGATAGTTATTCGTGAAGTTTAAGGTATGTACACCGTCGCTTTGGTTGATGGTGGCATTAACCTGGGCAATCAATTTTTCATCAAAAGAAAATGCGTTTAGCGTAACTAATGCTTTGATGTAAATTGATTTTCCATAGGTTTCAGGCGTGCATTCCTGAGTGAGGAAGTACAGTGTATTGCCGACGTTATGGGGCGTCCCAGCGCCTCGCTGATGCAGGTTGCTCAACTGCAAGGTGGGCGTGATTTTCTGCCACGGACCGCTCACGCTCTCGGCAGTATGAATCATCAGCTCATTATTCATTGTCGTCGAGAACAGATAACAGGTACCGTGTAGTGCAAAAAATACGTTATCGGTTAATGCTTCGTCCGAGATAAAAACGTTTATCGCCTTCCAGCGTTGCGGGAAATCTACGCACTGAAATAAAATAACCTCTTTTCTTTCTGAAGACTCAGGGATCATAAAGAGCTGGCCATTGACCTCAAATACAAAAGGAAAGGATAAATGGCATTTTAGATAATCGAAGCCGTCGAGCTTCACATCATCGAGTTCCGCTAAGTCGGCATCGAGTATGCGGCAGCGTAGGATCCCCTTCGAATTGCGGAAACGTAATGCCTCATAAAAAATATATACTTTGTTATCTCTTTCAATGATGAAAGGATCGGCCTGAAAGGTGTATTTCTTTTTTAGCTGCTGCGCAGGGGTACGCTTCAGGATATCCAACGTGTTAGTAGGAAAGGTATGCGAACCATTATCCTTGATAATCATGATGTCCCATGACTCATGATAAAATAGCATATTTATTATTTTTTTATATTTGGCCTGCATTCGCACGAGTTCCTTTTGTCGCTTCAATTCACCGGGTGCCATACGGCAACATTAACGGTTAGTTTAAAAGCTAGTCGCAAGCGCGTTTTTTGTCCACTTACGGAACGAGTGGCGGGGGGAGGGGACGGCGTGACGTTGCCAGAGCATCCTTGCTCCAGATAAAGATTTTACTCGAAATGTACCTGCGGATTGTCTGCCAGTGAAACGTACGTTTTGCTGTCTTTATCCAACGTACGGATCTCACCGCTTTCAATGTCGTACACCCAACCGTGCAGACGCAGCGCATTATTACGCAGTCCGACAGCGACAGACGGATGCGTTTTAATATTATTCAGTTGAGCGATAACGTTCTCTTCCACCATGGCATTCACTTTGTCGATTGCGTTATCCCAGGTTTTCTTCTCGACTACCGCTTTCGCCGCATCGGCGTAGTGCAACCAGTGGGCGACCGCAGGCATCGGATCCAGACTCTGGCTTTCAGCAATCGCTTTCATCGCACCACAGTTGGAGTGCCCACAGATAACGATATCCGTCACGCCTAACGCCACGACCGCGTATTCGATGGTGGCAGACACACCGCCCGGTTCCGGGCCAAAAGAAGGGACGATATTGCCCGCGTTACGGATAACGAAAAGCTGTCCTGGCTCTTGCTGCGTAACCAGTTCTGGCACCAGACGACTGTCTGAGCAGGAGATGAAAAGTGCTTTAGGATTCTGGCTGGAGGCCAGGCTGCGAAAGAGTTCCTTACGTTGAGGGAAAATCTCTTTTTGGAAGTTGAGGAAACCCTCAATGATATGTTGCATAGCAGTGTCTCTTTTCTCTGTTTAAGCAGGTTATGATGAAGATCACACTTTCCAGTTTAACACTCGCGTAGAGAAGAGGAAGTATTTATAGCCGGTCAGGGCATATCTATGCCTGATGAACCGGTAACCGCCTTACTCTTATTTGCTCTGGCTGCATCTTTCTGACCCAAGGCCGGGACCGCTTTTTTTGCACATAAATCGGAACTATTGGACTGACCCCATAAAGTTGGACAGTTCATGCCGCCTCTTGGACTGACCCCACCCCGGTAGACGATC
>NZ_SZXC01000010.1:0-724 GCF_005281055.1 Citrobacter sp. wls711
CTTTGGCGTTGTAAGGTTAAGCCTCACGGTTCATTAGTATCGGTTAGCTCAATGTATCGCTACACTTACACACCCGACCTATCAACGTCGTCGTCTTCAACGTTCCTTCAGGACTCTCAAGGAGTCAGGGAGAACTCATCTCGGGGCAAGTTTCGTGCTTAGATGCTTTCAGCACTTATCTCTTCCGCATTTAGCTACCGGGCAATGCCATTGGCATGACAACCCGAACACCAGTGATGCGTCCACTCCGGTCCTCTCGTACTAGGAGCAGCCCCCCTCAATTCTCCAGCGCCCACGGCAGATAGGGACCGAACTGTCTCACGACGTTCTAAACCCAGCTCGCGTACCACTTTAAATGGCGAACAGCCATACCCTTGGGACCTACTTCAGCCCCAGGATGTGATGAGCCGACATCGAGGTGCCAAACACCGCCGTCGATATGAACTCTTGGGCGGTATCAGCCTGTTATCCCCGGAGTACCTTTTATCCGTTGAGCGATGGCCCTTCCATTCAGAACCACCGGATCACTAAGACCTGCTTTCGCACCTGCTCGAGCCGTCACTCTCGCAGTCAAGCTAGCTTATGCCTTTGCACTAACCTCCTGATGTCCGACCAGGATTAGCTAACCTTCGTGCTCCTCCGTTACTCTTTAGGAGGAGACCGCCCCAGTCAAACTACCCACCAGACACTGTCCGCAACCCGGATCACGGGTCTACGTTAGAAC
>NZ_SZXC01000043.1:0-1218 GCF_005281055.1 Citrobacter sp. wls711
TGGACTGACCCCACGCCCGTAGACAAATTCTGTCCTCACGACGAGGCCTGTTCGAAGGCCTCCGGACTGACGCCGCCGAGGTGACTGTGGCGCCGGGCCCGGTTGTAGAACACTTCAATGTAATCGAAGATATCCGCCCGGGCTAGATCCCGGGTTTTGTATATTCTCTTCCTGATGCGCTCTTTTTTCAGTGAACTGAAGAACGATTCGGCCACCGCATTATCCCAGCAGTTGCCACGCCGGCTCATGCTCGGGACTAGGTTATTAGCCCGGCAGAAGCGCTGCCAGTCGTCACTGCCGTACTGGCTTCCCTGGTCTGAGTGCACGATGACCTCGCCGTCGGGTTTACGTCGCCAGACCGCCATCATCAGTGCATCCAGCGCCAGTTCGCGTGAGAGAGTGGGCTTCATCGACCAGCCCACCACGTTACGGGCGAAGAGATCGATAACCACCGCCAGATACAGCCAGCCCTGCCAGGTGCGGATATAAGTAATGTCGGTGACCCAGACCTGATTGGCCCGGACAACAGTAAACTGCCGCTGCACGCGATTAGGGGCAACCACTGAAGGTCTGCCAGCGATACGACGCGGCGCTTTATAGCCGCGCACGGCTTTAATCCGGTTCAGTTGCATAATACGGCCCACCCGGTTTTTACCGCAGGTTTCCCCGATTTCGTTCAGGTCGCCATGAACCCGCCGGTAACCGTATACGCCTCCGCTCAGTGAATAGGAGTCACGGATAAGCGTCAGCAGACGCTGATTATCTTTATCACGTGCCGAGACCGGGTTATGCAGCCACGCGTAGAACCCGGCCCGGGCGACATCCAGTACCCGACACATTGTCATCACACCCCATACAGTGCGGTGCTCATTGATAAAGCGGTACTTCAGTCGGGCTCCCTTGCAAAGTACCGCGCGGCCTTTTTCAGGATATCCCGTTCTTCTTCGGTACGTTTTAGCTGCGCCCGTAGTTTCAGGATCTCGCTTTTGGCTTCCAGTAAATCCCGGGCATGCTGCTCGCTGTTATCCGGTTTGATAGCCCGTAGCCACTTGTAGAGGCTATGGGCAGAAACGCCCAGACGGTCAGATACTTCGGCAACGGAATAACCGCGTTCCGTTATCTGTCGGACGGCTTCTTCCTTAAATTCAGGTGTAAATCGTGGTGTGCCCATATGCTCCCCCTATGCTCAAACTATAGGGCAGGATCGTCTACCGGGGT
>NZ_SZXC01000042.1:0-1239 GCF_005281055.1 Citrobacter sp. wls711
CTTGATAAATTCTGGCCCCGGATGACAGCGGAAAGAATCATCTCAAGATCAACCTATCATGACGGAATGCAGGAAAGGATTGAGCTGGTTGAGATCCTGAGCGATATTGTTGCCATGACGAGATAATGTGTAAAAATTATCGCAGCTGCATATATTCCGGTCCACAGCAAAGGACCGGAGTATAGTATATAAAAAACCCGAAATTAATCGGGTTTTAATTATTTAACGTTTAACAGGCTCCCGTGCCCGGGAGTGAATTAAAATTACGCTTATTATGGCTTTTTTGCAATCTTTATTTTTGACTGCCAAGCCATTTATTCATCTGCTCGATTTCACCTTTCTGAGCTTTAATGATGTCCTGCGCAAGCTTTCTCATTTCGGGATCTTTTCCGTATTTGAGCTCGGTCTCAGCCATTGCGATTGCCCCTTCATGGTGTGCGATCATACCTTTTGCAAAGGCCTTATCGGGATTGGATTCATTAACGGCGGCCATCATTTTTTCATGCATATTTTTCATGCCAGCCATATATTCCTGTGATGATGCCGATGAGTGCATATCTGACATTTTCATTTCCGAATGTTCAGCAGAAATGGCTGGCAGGGATAACATTAATATTACAAAAAGGGTGTTTTTGATTTTCATATAATAATTCCTTTCAGACAGGTACCGGTTAAGTGTAGCTGAGTCAGACAAAAAAGCCCCCTGACGGGGGGCAAAAATGTAGCAACGTTGTTTCAGGAAAATCTATCAGGGAAAAGGTAACAGCACGGATACTACCGTCGCATTCAGCCTGCATTGATCATGCGGCGGTGCGCTTCGGCCATGGCCTGATGTGGGCCGGATTGCCCGTTATTCATGAATTCATGGGCAACCGCTGCTCTTTCATGCTCATTCATCGCCGCGTAAGACGTTGACGGGACGGTCGTGGATACCGTGTTATTTCCCATCATCTTCTGATGACTTTCCACCATTTTCTGGTGCGCATCCGCCGAGCCGTTCGTCATGGTTTCATGAGCAATAATGGCCTGTTCATGCTGGTCCATACCGGTCATACGAGGAGCAGTCCCCTGGATCCCGACAGGAGCCGCAGCAGACTGCATCTGGTGAGCAGGAGCCTGTGCATTGTTGACGCGATCATGGATATTCACGGTTTCAGTGGCCCAGGCCGATGAAATTAAACCAAAGCCCAGCAAAGATGCTAATACGATATTTTTCATGATAACTCTCCATTTCTGAAT
>NZ_SZXC01000019.1:0-1129 GCF_005281055.1 Citrobacter sp. wls711
CCGCCTACATGCTTAAACCGGGACAACCGTCGCCCGGCTAACATAGCCTTCTCCGTCCCCCCTTCGCAGTAACACCAAGTACAGGAATATTAACCTGTTTCCCATCGACTACGCCTTTCGGCCTCGCCTTAGGGGTCGACTCACCCTGCCCCGATTAACGTTGGACAGGAACCCTTGGTCTTCCGGCGTGCGGGTTTTTCACCCGCATTATCGTTACTTATGTCAGCATTCGCACTTCTGATACCTCCAGCACCCCTCACAGGACACCTTCAACGGCTTACAGAACGCTCCCCTACCCAACAACACATAGTGTCGCTGCCGCAGCTTCGGTGCACAGTTTAGCCCCGTTACATCTTCCGCGCAGGCCGACTCGACCAGTGAGCTATTACGCTTTCTTTAAATGATGGCTGCTTCTAAGCCAACATCCTGGCTGTCTGTGCCTTCCCACATCGTTTCCCACTTAACTGTGACTTTGGGACCTTAGCTGGCGGTCTGGGTTGTTTCCCTCTTCACGACGGACGTTAGCACCCGCCGTGTGTCTCCCGTGATAACATTCTTCGGTATTCGTAGTTTGCATCGGGTTGGTAAGTCGGGATGACCCCCTAGCCGAAACAGTGCTCTACCCCCGAAGATGAGTTCACGAGGCGCTACCTAAATAGCTTTCGGGGAGAACCAGCTATCTCCCGGTTTGATTGGCCTTTCACCCCCAGCCACAAGTCATCCGCTAATTTTTCAACATTAGTCGGTTCGGTCCTCCAGTTAGTGTTACCCAACCTTCAACCTGCCCATGGCTAGATCACCGGGTTTCGGGTCTATACCCTGCAACTTAACGCCCAGTTAAGACTCGGTTTCCCTTCGGCTCCCCTATACGGTTAACCTTGCTACAGAATATAAGTCGCTGACCCATTATACAAAAGGTACGCAGTCACCCTGATAAATCAAGGCTCCCACTGCTTGTACGTACACGGTTTCAGGTTCTTTTTCACTCCCCTCGCCGGGGTTCTTTTCGCCTTTCCCTCACGGTACTGGTTCACTATCGGTCAGTCAGGAGTATTTAGCCTTGGAGGATGGTCCCCCCATATTCAGACAGGATACCACGTGTCCCGCCCTACTCTTCGAGTTCACAACA
>NZ_SZXC01000055.1:0-1341 GCF_005281055.1 Citrobacter sp. wls711
TTATTTAATGAGATGGTCACTCCCTCCTTCCCAGTACTATGCTGAGGACAGGCTTTCATTCGGAGAACCATCATGGAAAACATTGCGCTTATTGGTATCGATCTGGGTAAGAACTCTTTCCATATTCATTGTCAGGATCATCGTGGGAAGGCCGTTTACCGTAAAAAATTCACCCGACCAAAGCTAATCGAATTTCTGGCGACATGCCCGGCAACAACCATCGCGATGGAAGCCTGTGGCGGTTCTCACTTTATGGCACGCAAGCTGGCAGAGTTAGGGCATTTTCCAAAGCTGATATCACCGCAATTTGTCCGCCCATTCGTTAAAAGCAACAAAAATGACTTCGTTGATGCTGAAGCTATCTGTGAAGCAGCATCACGTCCATCTATGCGTTTCGTGCAGCCCAGAACCGAATCTCAGCAGGCAATGCGAGCTCTGCATCGTGTCCGTGAATCCCTGGTTCAGGATAAGGTGAAAACAACTAATCAGATGCATGCTTTTCTGCTGGAATTTGGTATCAGCGTTCCGCGAGGTGCTGCCGTTATTAGTCGACTGAGTACCCTTCTTGAGGACAGTAGTTTGCCTCTTTATCTCAGCCAGTTACTGCTGAAATTACAACAGCATTATCACTATCTTGTTGAGCAGATTAAAGATCTGGAATCTCAGTTGAAACGAAAGTTGGACGAAGATGAGGTTGGACAGCGCTTGCTGAGTATTCCCTGCGTTGGAACGCTGACTGCCAGTACTATTTCAACTGAGATTGGCGACGGGAAGCAGTACGCCAGCAGCCGTGACTTTGCGGCGGCAACAGGGCTGGTACCCCGACAGTACAGCACGGGAGGTCGGACGACATTGTTAGGGATTAGCAAGCGGGGCAACAAAAAGATCCGAACTTTGTTGGTTCAGTGTGCCAGGGTATTCATACAAAAACTGGAACACCAGTCTGGCAAGTTGGCCGACTGGGTCAGGGAGTTGTTGTGTCGGAAAAGCAACTTTGTCGTCACCTGTGCTCTGGCAAACAAGCTGGCCAGAATAGCCTGGGCACTGACGGCGCGACAGCAAACTTACGAAGCATAAAGGCAGAAATACACCAGTTTAAACAATCATTCATCTGGTTTTGCGAATACTGATATTGATGATACTAACGGCCCACCGGCCTGTTGAGGAACCTGTAAAACGGAAAGGCTCATTGAAGCCGTATATTTTCTGGAGGTTCATCAGGCGCGGAACTCATCGAGGCGCGGGAATAAAATCCCATTCAGACGCCGGATAGATTCAAGCAAGCCAACTTGTCGTCAAAATCGGTGTTGCAAAAACGGGAGTGACCATAGATTCCGTTTT